>JAEZDB010000308.1 GCA_023429855.1 Actinomycetes bacterium | reverse complement strand
CATTCAACCCGCCATGCACGGGTTGAATCGGGTCGATTGGCGGGCGGGCGGCCAAATATCCCCGCGGCTTCTACCATCGAGGTGTGGCAGTCGTCATTGGGTCGGACCTCTCGAAGGACATCAACGGGAAGCCCCTGTTCCAGAAGGTCTCGCTCTCGCTGGAGCGCCGCGACCGCATGGTGATCGGCGGACGCAACGGCGCCGGCAAGACCACCTTGCTGCGCATGCTCGCCGGCGAGGAGAGCATCGACGGCGGCCGGATCATCATCGAGAAGAACGCCCGCATGGCGCTGCACGACCAGCGGCCGCCGCGCGACCAGACGCTCACGCTCGAGGAGTACGCGCTCTCCGCCTGTACCGAGCAGATCGAGCTGGAGAACGAGCTCGCCGCCTGCGAGGCCGCAATGGCCGAGGGCGATGAGAAGGCGATGGAACGCTACGCCGACGTCTACGCGCGCTTCGAAGCCGCAGGCGGCTACGGCTGGCGCGACCGCGCGGCCCAGATCCTGATCGCCCTCGGGTTCAAGGACGAGGCGCGCCCCCGTCCGTTGTCGTCGTTCTCCGGCGGGCAGCTCACGCGCGCCTCGCTCGCCCGAGCGTTGGCCTGCGAGCCCGACATCCTGCTGCTCGACGAGCCCACCAACCACCTCGACCTCGAGTCGCTCGAGTGGCTCGAAGAGAAGATCAAGTCGCTCGACGCCGCGGTGATCATGGTCGCCCACGACCGCTGGTTCCTGGAATCGGTGGGCAACTCGATCCTCGAGCTCGAAGGCGGCCGCGCGAACTTCTTCAAGGGCACGTGGTCGATGTGGCGCAAGGAGAAGGCGACCCGCGAGCTCAACCTGAACCGCCAGATGGCCAAACAGCAGGCCGAGATCGACCGCCTCGACAAGTTCATCAACCGCTTCGGGGCCAAGGCGACGAAGGCGAAGCAGGCCCAGTCGAAGGTCAAGCAGCGCGACAAGCTGCAGGCCAACCGTCTCACCGCGGACCCCAAGGACGGGGCCGCGCTCGCGTTCGACTTCAAGACGCCTGAGCGCTCGGGAAAGATCATCTACGAGCTGATGGGCGGGCGGGTCGACGTCCCCGGGAAGACCCTCATCAAGGACGCGGACTTCTACCTCGAGCGCGGCGAGCACATCTGCCTCGTCGGGCCCAACGGCGCCGGCAAATCGACGCTCGTGGCGACCCTCGCCGGCCGCAAGGAACTGACCGAGGGCAAGCTCCTCACGGGCCACGGCGTCAAGCTCGGCTACCTCTCCCAGCACGTCGAGGAGATCGAGTACGGCACCGCCCGCACCGTCGTCGAGGCGTGCGTGCGCAAGACCGGCTTCACGCCCGGCGAGGCGCGCTCGCTGCTCGGCAAGTTCCTCTTCTCCGGTGAAGACGCCCAGAAGGAGGTCGCGACGCTTTCCGGTGGCGAGCGCCAGCGCCTCGGCCTGGCCTGCCTCGTGGCCTCCGGCGCCAACCTGCTGATCCTCGACGAGCCGACCAACCACCTCGACATCGAGTCCCGCGAGGCGCTCGAGGCGGCGCTGCAGTCGTTTGAGGGCGCGATCATCCTCGTCACCCACGACCGCGCCCTGCTCGAAGCCGTCGGCACCCGCACGGTCGCGATCGAGGACCAGGACCTCGTCTCGCACATGGGCGACTGGGTCGACTACATGGACGGCCGCGAGGAGCGCGCCGCGCTGCGGGCCGAGATCAAGGCGCGCCGAGAGGGCGCCGCGAAGGCGAAGCCGGCGGCCGATACCGCGCCTGCCAAGGCCAAGCCAGCCAACGGGAACGGCGCCTCGCAGAAGAGCAAGGCCAACGGCAACGGCGCTGCACCCAAGGCGAGCAACGGCGCCGCGCGCGAGAAGGGCTCCGGCGGTGCCGACCACGCCGCCCGCAAGGCCGGCGCCAAGGAGCTGGCCAAGCTCGAACGCGAGGTCGAGCGGGCCGAAGAGGCCCTCGCGACCATCGAGGACGAGATCGCCGATCCCGCGATCTGGGCCGACCCCAAACGCGCGCCCAAGGCCAAGGCCGACCACGACGCCGCCAAGGAGCGCGTCGCCGCCGCCTACGCCAAATGGGAGGCCGCTGGCGCCTGAGGCGCCGCGACGGCGGGGCGTTCGCGCCGCGCGAGCCAGATCACCAGCGCCGGTGCCGCCAGCACGAGCGCCAGCGAGGCCGTCTGCGCGACGGCGTTGCCGGTGTCGAACGGCTCGAGATGGAACGCGTGCCAGGTGAAATGCAGGGTGCTGAAGACCATCCAGGCGACGGCGAGCGGCACGACGAGCGCGCGGTCGGGGCGCCACGCGGCCCGGGCGAACATGCCCGCAAATGCGAGATAGAACGCCCCGACGTCGGCGGTGAAGTGCGGCGAGGGCGGGCCGAGCGGCGCGACCCAGCCTGGGCCGCCGAGCGGGAAGGACGTGTAGAACGATGCGGGCGCCAGCGTCGCCCAGAGGCCGGGCACCGCCGCGCTGACCGCGAGGAACACCAAGAGCGCCCGCAGGCTCTGGCGGTGGTGGTTGTCGACGGCGCTCATCTGGACGCGGGCGTAGGGATCGACGGATCGACGAGATCGCCGCGAGCGATCGCCTTGAGCGCGCCGCCGATGGCCGGCAGCGGGACAACCGGTCGTCGCGAGCCGTTCGCCCGCTTCCAGTCGCGGGCCACCTGGCGCAGGTCGACGATCTCGGCGCCGCGGATCTGGCGGTCGGCGGCGCTCGGGCCTTCCTCGACGGCGTCGGCGAGGGCGACGGCCACATCGCTGGGTTCGATCGGGGCGACCGGCCCGCGGGGCGCCGGGATCGAACCCATCAGCTTGGTCGCACCCCACGCCTGGTCGAACAGGGCCGGAAACTGGGTGGCGCGGACGACCGTGCCCGGCAGCGGCCCCGAGCGCACGAGTGCCTCTTGCTCGAGTTTCATCCGGTAGTAGCCCAGTGGTAGACCGTCGATCCCGACGATCGACAGCGACACCACGTGGTCCACGCCCGCGGCAGCGGCGGTCTCCAGCGTGCGGCCGAGTCCGTCGACGAGCACGGCGCGCGCTGCCTTCGTCGACGTCTTCGACGGCTGCAGGCAGTCGACCAGCGCGTCGAGGCCGTCGAGCTTGCCCGGCGATGCCTCCGGCGCGGTCACGTCGAAGCCGGTTCCTCGCGAGAGCACCCGTACGTCGTGGCCGCGCGACAGCAACTCCGTCACAGCGGCGCTGCCCGCCGTTCCTGTCCCACCAAGCACGCCGATCTTCATGGGGTGATCCAACCGCAGGCAGCACGTCTGGGCCAGGACCAGCTGGCCGCTTGGCAACCGGACCAGTTGCGGTCTGGCGCGCCCCGGCAGAGGCGACCGGCCGCGCCCTGGCCCTCAGCGCGTAGTCTGAACCCACACGCGTCGCCCGAAGTCTGCACACGCACGGGCGTCTTCACACGATCACAACCTGACGTTTGCAGGTGGTTCACGTCGACGGCCCTCGTTGTCCGGACCATGCGGGATATCAGGGGCAACGGCCCAGGATCGAAGAAGAGACGAACCGAAGATGACTCCCAATCAGCCCAAGCCGATTACCGCCTCCCGCGCTGATCTGCACTGCCATTCGACCGCCTCAGAGGTGTCGAAGCTGGGCGTCCAGCGGGCCCTCGGACTGCCCGAGTGCGCGACTCCGCCCGAGGAGGTCTACGCCCTGGCGAAGGCCCGCGGCATGGACTTCGTGACGATCACCGACCACGACACCATCGACGGTGCGGTTGAGATCGCCGAGAAGTACGACGACGCGTTCATCTCCGAAGAGCTCACGGCGTGGTTCCGCGGCGAGCCCCAAGCGGTGCACGTCCTTTGCTACGGCATCACGCCCGACGACCATGCCCGGCTGCAGGAGCTCTCCGGCGACGTTGAAGCCTGCGCCGAGTACCTGCACGAGCACGAGATCACGACGGCCCTCGCGCACCCCTTCTACGCCGTCGAGGCGCCGCTGCTGCCGCGCCACCGCCGGCGCCTCGCGCAGCTCTTCCCGATCTGGGAGACGCGCAACGGGTCCCGTTCGCCGGAACTCAACGCGCCGTCGAAGATCTACGTCGACACGCACGGCGGCACCGGCGTCGCCGGCACCGACGATCACGCCGGCGTCGACATCGGCCGCACGTGGACGCAGACGCCGAAGGCCGCGACGTGGCAGGAGTTCCTCGGCCACATCAAGAACGGCGAGACCACGATCGGCGGCACCCAGGGCTCGACGGCCAAGTGGGCCCACGCCGCGATGGCGCTGGCTGTCCGCTCGCTCGGTAAGGGGGAGACGGTCTCGGCGCCCGACCCGATGGCGGTGCTGCGCATCGTCGAGCGCGTCCTCTCCGAGGGCGACAAGCGCCGCGGTGAGAACGGCAACGACCTCGGTCCGGAGGACGCTCGCGCGCTGCTCGGCGCCTGGCTCCACACGGTCGGCCTCGATCTCACCGAGCGCGAGCTGCTCGACTACCTGCAGCGCGACGACGTCACGCACGGCTCGATCATGCGGATGGCCCGCGGCTCCCACGAGCGGCGCCTCGCGCAGGCCACGTGGCGTGCCCTGGAGACGGCCGCGAACTCGGGCAACTACGTCGAGTCGCTGATGGAGGCCTACGAGGCCTGCCTGCCGGCGATCCCCTACATCGCGTCGGGCACGTTCATCGGTTTGGAGAAGCGCAAGCTGGTGGCCCGCGAGGGCGAACCGCTGCGGGTGGCGCTCGTCGCCGATGCGATCGGCGGCACCGACGGCGTGACGAACACGCTCGAGCAGATCCGCCGCCGCGGCGTGCCCGGCTTCGAGGTCGAGGTGATCGGCACCGACGCGTCGGTCGACCGCCGCCTCTCGGCGGTCGCCGAGGTCGAGATCCCGTTCTACGCGGGCCTGCAGGTCGGCGTCCCGTCGCTGTTCTCGCTCGGTGAGACGCTCGCCGACGGCCAGTTCGACCTCGTCCACCTCTGCTCGCCCGGCCCGTCGGGCATCGCCGCCGCGATCCTCGCGAAGGTGATGCGCCTGCCGGTGATGGCCAGCTACCACACCGATCTCGTGAGCTACGCGGCGCTGCGCGCCGCCGACGACCCGCGTGTCGCGGGCGGCATGCAGGCCGTCCTCGCCGGGTTCTACGGCAACGCGCACCACGTGGTCACGCCGAGCCCGCAGTCCGACGTCGTCGTCGGCTCGCTGGGTATCCCGGCCGACCGCATGAGCCGTTGGGACCGCGGCGTCGACGTGTCGCGCTTCTCGCCCTCGCGCCGACGCGACGACCTGCTCCCCGGTGAGATCTCGGTGCTCTACGCGGGGCGCCTGACCAAGGAGAAGGGCGTCGAGCTGCTCGCCGACGCGTTCCTCGAAGCCCGTAAGCGCGACCCGCGCCTGCACCTCTGCCTCGCCGGCGGCGGCCCGGAGGAGGAGCTGCTGCGCGAGAAGCTCGGCGAGCACGCGACCTTCCTCGGCTGGCTCCGCGGCGACGTGCTCGCCGAGGCCTACGCCAGCGCCGATGCGTTCCTGTTCCCGAGCCGCACCGACACGCTCGGCCAGGTGCTGCTGGAGGCGCAGGCCTCGGGCCTGCCGGTCGTGGCGGTCGCCGAGAACGGCCCGCTCTCGATTATCGAGGACGGCGTGTCGGGCCTGCTGCGCCCGGCCGACCCGGTGGCGCTCGCCGACGCGGTCGTCTCCGTGACGTCTGACGCCAAGCTGGCCGACCAGTTGCGCGTCGGCGCGCTGGCGTCGGTCACGGCGCGCACGTGGGACGCGTCGCTCGAGCGGCTCGCTGCCGGCTACCGCGCCGCGATCGCCGAGCACCTGGCGCGCGGCGGGACCGGCGAGTCGACGGATCCGATCGACGTGCTCGCCGACGACGCCGAGGTCGAGATCAAGGCCTCGAAGGGCGGGTTCACGAGGCCGCGTGTCGCCTGAGCCGCTGCGCGTCGTCGATCTGACGGCGTTCTACGGCGAGAAGGCCGGCGGCATCCGGACCTACCTGGATGCCAAGCAGCGGTGGGCCCGCACCGAACCCGGGATCGACCACACCCTGGTCATCCCGGGCGTCTCGGCGAATTCGACCGACGAGCGGGTCGAGGTGCCCTCGATCAACGTGGTGGCCACCAACGGCTACCGCGCGCCGCTCGGCTGGAAGGCGCTGCGGGAGGTTCTCGTCGAGCGCCGACCCGATGTGGTGATCGCCCACGAGCCGTTCTGGGCGGCCCGCGGCCTGCCGAAGCTGCTGGCCGGCACCGGCATCAAGACGGTCGCCGTGCACCACGGCGCCGTTGGCCACGACGCCCGCTCGATCCCAGGCACCTTCACGTTCTGGAGCCGCACGCTCTCGCGCGAGTTCCACCGCGTCTACAAGGACTTCGACGCGATCATGGCGGCGATCGACACCGTCCCCGAGTTCGGGCTGCCGTCGCGGATCCCGCTGCGGTTCGGCCTCGACCCGGTGTTTGCGCCCGACCCGGTGGCGCTCGAGGCGTACCTGGCCGGTGACCCGAGCGGGGCAGCGCCGCAGGGTGACGTGGAGCGGCCCGGCGGAGCGCGCGGGCTGGCGGGGCGCTCGAACGAGGTGCTCTACGTCGGCCGGATCGCGGCGGCCAAGTCGGTCGAGGACCTGATCCGGGCGGCGGCACTCAGCGACGAGCCGTGGCCGCTGCGGCTGATCGGTGTCGGCCCCGCGAAGGGCCGGATGCAGAAGCTCGTCCGCAGCGAGGGGATCGAGGACCGCGTGACCTTCGAGGACTTCGTCTCCGACCGTGCTGAGCTGGCGCGCCGCTACCGGCAAGCGTCGGCCGTCGTGCTGCCTGGCCGTTGGGAGACGTTCGGGCTGGCCGCCTACGAGGGCGCCGCCAGCGGCGGCAGCGTCGCCTGCTGCGAGACAGCCGGCTCGCTCGCCACGATCGACGGCCTCGCGCAGACCTTCCCCGAGGGCCCGCACGGCGGCCCTGGCTCGTCCGGCGCCGAAACCCGCGCCCGCAACGTGCTGGGCGCCATCGAGCGCGCCCGCGCCGCCACCCCCGACCTCCAGCGCGCCTCGACCCTCGCCGCCTCAAGCTCATGGGCGCACGCGCTCCGCGCCGAGCTCACCCACCTGCGCGCCCTCGCCGCCGAGCCGGCCGGCGAGCCGGCGCCCGTCAGCTGAAACCAGCGGATCTCCTCGTCCGGCCCGTCGGGCCGTCCGAGCCGCCGGAGCCGGGCTGCGACGCCGATTTGCGCGGCCAACGAGCGGGAGGCCTGGGGGCGCCCCAGGGCAGTGTTGAATCACGCCCTCCAAAGGGCGTAATGCTGGGTGGGAACGCGCCAGTCCACACCCTCAGCAGGCTGTGGCTCACGGACCTAACAGCCGAACTGGCGAAAGAACGGTCGCTTCGCCTCGGAGTTCGCAAACCGCTGCACGGGCGCCTCGCCAGCGGCGAGCAGACGCCCACGCATTCGTACGTGATGCGGACGCGGGTACGGACGTCGTCGGCGGGGAGCCCTGAACGCGCCCGCCAGATCGCGGTGTAGCAGAGGCCCGACTTGCCCCCGCCGATCAGACTCGGCGCGCTATCGGCTGGGATTCCCTGGGCGCGAAAATCAAGACGCTCGCCCGGAAGCGGTGACGGCAGCAGCCTGGGTGAGACGACGAGCGCAACCAAAAGCCGGTCGGACTCCGTGTATGCGAAGGCCACGTGCGCAAAGGCTCGCTTGGGCAGCGGCGCCGCCGATCGCGGACCATGCTGGCCAGCCGCGCCAACGAGCGGCGAGCCAGGTGACGGCGACTGCCACCAAGAGAAAGGGCCAGAGGTAGATCGCGAGCGCGAGGTGGTAGATGCCTGCGTCGGCCAAGCCGTCGGCGGCCAGCCCGAACGAGAACGGCGAGATGTTGTCGTCGAGGCCCCATCCGAACCACCAGACCCAGTAGGCGACGAGTCCCAGTAGCGCAAGGCCGACGGCGGCTCCTCGGCGTCCGCCGATCGCGTAGCTGGTGAATGCGACCGCGAGCAGGACTGGGAGCATGACCAGCGGCGCGTAGAGCGCCTCGGGCGCCGAGTACCGGTCGACCAACAGCAGCTCGGCCGCGATGGGCAAACCCCACAACAACAGCGCAACAGGCCACGCCTGGCGGGCGATGCGCCTCGGCCGCGTGAGGGTGCGCTGGTCAAACATCGCAAGACCCAATCAGACGCCACGTCGCGAGGGCGCAGTACAGCCGCAGGAGGCTGTGATTGCGACTGCGAGCGCGCCAGTTCACACCCTGAGCGGGGCGTAATTCGACACTGCGCGTGCGCGAGAGGCCGACCCCCGGCGCCCGCGCTCAGCCCTGCGCGAGCAAGATCCCCTCGATCTGGATCGCGACGGCCTCGCAGGCGTCGATCGCGTCCTCGAGCGAGTCGTAGAGGTCCTTCCAGCGGATCACGACCATCGGGTCGATGCCGCCGGCGAAGAGCGCGGCGAGGCCGGCGCGGCTGATGCGGTCGCCCTCGTTCTCCAGGCGGTGGATCTCCGTGAGGTGCGGGCCGAGCTCCTGGCCTCCGGCGAAGCCGTCGAGGGCGCGGGCCACGCGGTCGCCCGCCGTCGCCAAGACCTCCGCCAGCTCGACCGCCTGCTCCATCGTGGCTTCAACGGCGAAGAGCACCATCAGCGCGGCGGTCTGCTCGGCGTGGTCGACGATGTCGTCGATCGAGGTGGCGAGCCGCAGCCCGTCGGCGAGCTCGATGGGGGAGCGGGAGGACCCGAGCTCGCGGAGGCGGTGGATCACGTCGTGGGTGATCCGGTCGCCGTCGGCCTCGTGCTGCTCCAGGTCGGCGGCGAGGCGCTCGCTGTGCTCCGGGAACTCGTTGATCAGTTCGCGCAGCAGGGCGGTCGCCAGGCGCACGTTGGAGCCCGCGTCGCGCAGCAGGCCGTCGAGGACGGGGTCGCGAGGCGGCGTAGAGCGGTTGAACACGCGCCGACCCTATCCAGGATGCGCCGCAAAATCGCCTGTATCGGCGGGAGTGTGCGCAGTCGTTACCAACGGTTCACAGCTGGATAACACCAGGGCCCCGGGGCTTCGGCAACGTCCCGGTCGTCGAAGCACCCCCCGCTTCGCCACCCACCACCTGCTCCCAGGAGACACCCTCTTGACCCCCAACCGACTGATTGCGGCCCTCGCCGTGACCGGCACCCTCGCCTTCGGCCTCGCCGCTTGCGGCGACGACAACGAGTCCGGCGGCTCCGCCAGCGGCGACGCGTCCTCGCTCTCGGGCACCATCTCGATCGACGGCTCGTCGACGGTCGGCCCGCTCATGCAGGCCGCAGCCGAGGAGTTCAAGGCTGAGAACCCCGACGTCAACATCACCGTCGGCCAGTCCGGCACCGGCGGCGGCTTTGAGAAGTTCTGCAAGGGCGAGACCGACATCTCGGCTGCGTCTCGACCGATCAAGGACGAGGAGACCGAGGCCTGCAAGACCGGCGGCATCACGACGAGCCAGCTCGAGGTCGCCAACGACGGCATCGCCATCGTCGCCAACCCGGCGCTGAAGCTCAAGTGCATCACCGTCGACCAGCTCTCCCAGCTCTGGAAGGACGACTCGGTCAAGGACCTCAAGGAGATCGGCGTCGACGGCGTGAGCGGCAAGGTCTCGCTTTACGGCCCGGGCACCGACTCCGGCACGTTCGACTTCTTCACCGACGTCATCAACGGCGAGGAAGGCGTCTCGCGCAAGGAGTACCAGGCCTCGGAGGACGACAACGTCTTGGTCCAGGGCGTCTCGACCGACGCGACCGGCCTCGGCTACTTCGGCTTCAGCTACTACGAGCAGAACGCCAGCAAGCTCGGCCTCGTCGAGGTCGACGGCGGCGGCGGCTGCGTCGCACCGTCTCGCGAAACCATTCAGGACGGCACCTACAAGCCGCTCTCGCGTCCGCTCTTCATCTACCCCTCGGCCGCATCGGTCAAGCGCCCGGAAGTCAAGGCGTTCCTGGAGTTCGTGAACGAGAAGTCCGCCGAGATCGCTGAGGCCGCACTGTTCGTGCCGCTCACCGACGCGCAGCTCGCGACCGCGAAGGAGGAACTCGCCAAGATCGAGTCCGCCGACACCGCCGCCAGCTCGACGCCCGACGCGGCCGAGCCGACCACCTAAGGGAGACGACGGACGTGCCGTCCAAACTCGAACCGGGCGGCTCGTCCGCAGGCGCACCGAAGACCGGCAGCAAGCTCGTCTCCGGGCGCGCCCGTCACGGCGAGAAGGTCATTCAGGGCCTTCTCGCCGCGGCGGCCTTCGTCAGCGTGCTGACGACGATCGCCATCGTCATCTCCCTCCTGAAGGAGACGATCTCCTTCCTCAGCAAAGTGCCGCTGAAGGACTTCCTCTTCGGCACCGAGTGGGCGCCGCTCTTCGCGGACCCCTCGTTCGGTGTGCTCCCGCTCGTCGCGGGCACGCTGCTCACCACCTTCCTCGCGGTGCTCGTCGCGATCCCGCTCGGCCTCGGCGCCGCGATCTACCTCAGCGAGTACGCCTCGCCGAAGGTCCGCAAGACGCTCAAACCGATCCTCGAGCTGCTCGCCGGCATCCCGACCGTCGTGTTCGGCTACTTCGCGCTCACGTTCGTCACGCCGGTGATCCTCAAAGAGCTCTTCGGGCTCGACGTCCAGGGCTTCAACGCCCTGTCGGCCGGTCTGATCATGGGCTTCATGGTCGTCCCGACCATCGCCTCGCTCGCAGAAGACGCCA
>JAEZDB010000473.1 GCA_023429855.1 Actinomycetes bacterium | reverse complement strand
CTAGGCCGCCGCCCGACTCGCCGGGGTCGCGGACGCCGGGGTCCCACAGCGTGTCGGCGAGGTCGGCAGGCACGCCGGGTCCGTCGTCGTCGACGGCGATCCACACGCCCCCGTCCTCCTCGCCCGTCGAGACGACCACGCGGTGCTCGGCATACCGCACCGCGTTATCGACGAGCGGCTGGAGCGCGCGCTCGATGAGGTCGCCGGGGGCGCCGACGACCGGGAGCCCGTCGGCTGGTGCCAGTGACAGCTCGACCCCCTGGTCGGCGGCGAGCCCCGCCGAAGCATCGACGACGCGCTGCGCCGCCCCGAGCGCGTCGCCCGTGCCGTCGGCCAGGTCGTCGCTGCTTTCGCGGACCGACCGCATGAGCACGTCAACGACATCGGCCATGCGGTCGGCGTGCCCGAGCACCGCGTCAACGCCCGCACGCACGGCCTCTGGGTCGTCGGCGCGGCGCCGCAGGAGCTCGGCCTCGCCGCGCACGGCGGCCAGCGGGGTCCGGATCTCATGGGCCATCTCTCCGGAGAAGCGCTGCTCCTGCCGGCGGCTGGCGGCGATCCGGTTGAGGAGCCCGTCGAGGGTCACCGCGAGGCCGGTTAGCTCGTCGTGTGCGGGGCCGAGGTCGAAGCGCCGGTCGAGGTCGTGCTCGCTCCACTCCTCGGCGTCATGCGCCATCTGCGCGACCGGCGCCAGCGCCGCGCCGACTGCCCGCCAGGCGAGCGCCGCACCGATCAGGAGCACCAACAGGCCGAAGACGGCGGTCCCGATCAGCGCTCTGTCCTCGGTCCGTTGGTACGGCAGCATGGTGAGACCCACGACCGCGACGGCGATCGGTTCGCCCGTTTCGGGGTCCTTGATCGGCTCCGCCAGGAATCGCACCACGCCACTGGGCGAGGTCTGCTCGGTGGGTTCCGTGACGTTTCGCAGCTCCTGCGCCGCCGGGCTCCCGCGGTACGACGACGGCGGGCTCGCGACCGTTCGGTCGCCCGCAAACACCCACGTCTGGTAGCCCGGCGCGTCGGCGAGCGGCTGGTCGCGCACGATCACCTCGCCGTCGTCGTCGAGCGCGACCGTGGTGAGCAGCGCGTCGGCGCGCGCCTTGAGTACGACGGTGGCGTCGCCCTTGAGCTGGTGACGCAGCAGCGCGTTGCCCGCCACGCCGAGCACGATGATCGACGCCAGCAGCACGCCGACCCAGGCGAGCGTGACGCGTGCGCGGAGTCCGAGGCGGCTCACTGCAGCCGGTATCCCACGCCGCGCACCGTCACGATCGTCTCAGCTGCGCCGACGTCGCGAAGCTTGCGCCGCAGCCGGGCCAGGTACGAGTCGAGGGTGTTGTCGTGTACGGTGGCGCCGTCGGGCCAGCCGGCTTTGACCAGAGCGCGGCGACGCACCACGGCGCCCGGCTCGCGGGCCAGCGCGCCCAGCAGGCGGAACTCGGTGGGGGTCAGGAGCACGCTTTCGTCGCCCGTCGCCACCGTGTGCGCGGCCGGGTCGAGCACCAGGCCGATCGACGCGGCGGGGCGCGGCTCGGCTGGCTGAGCACGGCGCAGCAGGGCTTCGAGGCGCACGATCAGCTCGACGAGCACGAACGGCTTCGCAAGGTAGTCATCCCCGCCGGAGCGGAAGCCCGCCACGCGGTCGACCACGGCATCGCGGGCGGTGAGGAAGAGGACGGGGGTCGTCACGCCGGTGGCGCGCAGCGCCTGGCAGACGTCGCGCCCGTCGGCATCGGGCAGGCCGACGTCGAGCACGATCGCGTCAGGCGACGCCACGCCGCCGTGGCCGAACCGCTCGATCGCCTCACGCCCGGTCCCGACGGCGGCGACCTCGAACCCCTCGTCCTCTAGCCCTCGGACCAACACCGACCGCAGCGCGGCGTCGTCCTCGCAGATGCCGATCACCTGGGCCATCGGTGCATGGTCGCACGGTGGCTCTCCGCGACCAGCACCAACGCTGTCGTCACGGACGATGGTTTGGCCTGGTCGCGACGCGCTATTCGGGAAGCGGCGCGTCGGGAGCCGGCGCGCGCTCGACGAGCCGAGCGAAGAAGTCCGACCGGGTCACGACGCCGCGCACGCGCCGCTCGCCGTCAACGACGGGCACGATCAGCACGCGGTGGTGCAGGAACGTCTCGGCAAGCTGGGCCGCGGAGTGGCTCTCGCGCACCGCGATCCGCTCCCGGTTGGTGTGGGCGCCGACCGGGTCGGCGAGCGCGGCGGCCCGCTGGCGGATCGCGTCGTCGAGCGACTGCCGCACGAAGCCGGCGAACTTCAGCTCGCTCACGTAGCCGGGGAAGATCGCCGCCATGAACTCGCGCTCGCCGAAGATGCCGTGCAGTCGGCCGTCGGCCTTGACCACCGGCAGCGCCGGTTGGCCAGAGGCGATCACCCAGCCGGCAGCGGCCGAGACGGTGTCGTCTTGGCGGAGGATTGGAACGTCGCGGAGGAGGGTGTCGATGAGCAAGAGCGTGTCACCTCAGGCGTATCGCAGGAGCAGGTAGCCGGTGACCATGAACATCGAGAAGAAGGTCACCGGAACGCCGACCTTGAGGAACTGCACGAAGCCGATCGGTCGACCGTTTCGGCTCGCCATCGCGGCTGCGGCGACGTTGGGTGCTGCTGCGATCAGCGTCATGTTGCCGCCGAAGCAGGCCCCCAGCGCGAGCGCCCACCAGTAGGCGTCGTCGCCGGTCCCGGCGGAGATCTGGTCGACGACGGGGATCATCGTCGCGGTCAGCGGAATGTTGTCGATCACACCGCCGACCAGGGCGGCGGTCCAGGTGATGCCGAGCAGCTCTGCGGTGCGGTCGCCGCCGGTGACCTCGACGATGCCCTCGGCGAGCTTGCCGACGGCGCCGGTGTGCTCGAGCGCCCCGACCATCACGAAGAGGCCGACGAAGAAGAACAGCGTCGCCCACTCGATCGACGCGAGGGTGTCTTCGACCGACTGGCGGGTGAGCAGCAGCATCACGGAGGCGCCGGAGAGCGCGACCGTGGCCGGCTCGAACCCGAGCGGCTTGTGCACGAAGAACGCGAGGATCGTGATCAGGAGGACCGGCAGCAGCCGCCGCAGCTCGGCGGGATCCTCGATGGCGGCCTCGGCGTCGAGCTCCATCACGCGCTCTCGCGCCTCGGGCTTGACCTGCAGCCGGCCTCGCCAGAAGAGGTACAGCCCGCAGATCACCAGCGCGCAGGTGAGGTAGGCGATCGGCGCGAGGTTCACGATGAAGTCCATGAACGACAGGTCGGTGGCGCCCGCGATCATGATGTTGGGCGGGTCGCCGATCAGGGTGGCGGTGCCGCCGATGTTGCAGGCCAGCACCTCGATCAGGATCAGCGGGATCGGGTCGATGTCGAGCGCGTCGGCCAGCAAGAACGTGATGGGGACGAGCAGGAGGATCGTCGTGAGGTTGTCGAGGAACGCCGAGAGGACCGCCGTCGAGGCACCGAGCGCCAGGACGAGCCGGAACGAGCGCCCTTTGGCCGCCTGCGCCGCCTTGATCGCGAGGTACGTGTAGACGCCGGTCGTTTCGGTCAGCTTGACGACGACCATCATCCCGGCGAGGAGGCCGAGCGCCTCCCACTCGATCGCATGCAGCGCTAGCTCCTGGTCGATCACCTGGGTGAGCAGGACGGCGGTGGCGCCGACGAGGGCGATCACGGTGCGGTGGCCTCGCTCGGTGGCGATGAAGGCCAGCGCGACGAGGAAGATCAAGACGGAGAGGAGCAACCTGCCAACAGGCTCGCGACCGAGTGGCCTGGCTCCCATCGGCATCTGTACCCATTCCGGGCTGGGTGCAACGCCCCATGTGAGGGCCCAGATGGGTACACGGGCCCATGGCGCGGGCCGACACGCGGCGCGAACCTCAAGAGACATGCTCGACCGGATCTGCGTAGCCATGGACGAAAGCGAGCGGGCCGCCGGAGCGCTGCCCGTCGCCTTCGACCTGGCCGAGCGCTCGGGCGCGAAGGTCACGCTTGTCCACGTGACGACCGACCCTGTCGACGAACCGGTCGACCATGCCGAGGCGATCGCGTCAGATCTGCTCGCCACCGATAGCGAGCGGCAATGGCGCACGCGGCTGCGCGGACTCATGGCGTCGGCGCCGCCCGGCGTCGACGTCGACGCGCTGGTGACCGTCGGCGACGCCGTTCAGGACGTGCGGCTGATCGCCCTCGAGCTCGGCGCCGACCTCGTCGTGGCTGGGGCCCCGGCACGGCGCGGGCCACTGGGCGCGCTACGCGGAAGCGTGGCGCGAAGCCTGGTGAGGCACGCGCCGTGCCCGGTGTTGCTGGTGCCGCGCTCGCCACCACGCGCGGGCTCGGCGAAACCGGACGCAGCGTTTGGGCCACGCCGCCGGGCGCCGTGGTCATCATGGAGGGGCATGCAGCTGCGCGCCTCTCTGCTGGCGCGGCTCTTCGCCGCGAACGCGTTCATTCTGGTCCTCGCGACCCTCCTCCTCATCGTCTCGCCGCTCACGGTGAGCAGCAGCGTGGTCCTCAACGAGGTGCTCGTCGTGACCGGCGGCCTCGTGGTCATGCTCGTCGCCGACTTCGCCTTGCTGCGCCGCACGCTGGCGCCGCTGCGGGAGATGACGTCGCTCATGCGGTCGATCGACCCGCTCGCCCCTGGGCGCCGGCTGCCGGCCGCGAACCGGGGCGGCGCCGAGGTCGAGGCGCTCACGGGTGCGTTCAACGGGATGCTCGATCGGCTCGAGACCGAGCGCCGCGAGAGCGCGCGCCGTGCTCTGGCCGCACAGGAGGACGAGCGCCTGCGGATCGCTCGAGAACTGCACGACCAAGTCGGGCAGACGCTGACGGCGATCGCGATCCAGGCCGAGCGGGCCGCCGCGCTCACGGGCGAGGTGGACCGCGACCTGCTGGCGCAGCTCGGCACGAGTGCCCAGGCCGGTGTCGAAGAGGTGCGCCGGCTCTCGCGCGAGCTGCGACCCGAGGCCCTCGACGACCTCGGCCTCGTGAACGCGCTCATCGCGCTCTGTTCGCGCGTAGCGAGTCAGAGCGGCGTGCGCATCGAGCGCGAGCTTGGGCAGGACCGGCTTGCGGTGCCGTCGCTGCGGCCCGAGGTGGAGCTCGTCCTCTATCGGATCGCGCAGGAGTCGCTCACGAACGCGATCCGCCACGCCGATCCGACCGCCGTGCGGGTGGTGCTGCGCGCGGCGCCTGGCGGCGCCGAGCTCGTGGTGCGCGACGACGGGCGCGGCATGCCGCCCGGC
>JAEZDB010000250.1 GCA_023429855.1 Actinomycetes bacterium | reverse complement strand
GAGCACGAGGACGCCGCCGAGCACGCTGGCCCACACCTCAGCGCTCTGGTCGATGGGGTCGACGAGGAAGGCGACGAGCAGCGCAATCGCCGTCAGCACGCCCATCACGCCGAAGAACGAGCCTTTGCGGCCGATGATCCGGCGCAGCTCCCAACCGATCAGTCCGAGCATCTCAGGAGCCCTTCTTCTTCGAAACGAACGTGGGGCCGGTCTGCGGGTGCAGCGGCGGCTCTGGCACCGCCAGCTCGCCGGGCGACGACCCCGTGATCTCCAGGAAGCGCGACTCGAGGCTCGCGACCTGGGGCACCAGCTCGAAGAGCCCGACGCCGCGGGCGACGAGGCGCTCGGCGGTCGCGCGCAGCTCGGCGTCGCCGGAGGTGCTGACCGTGAGGCGCACGCGGCCGTCGCCTTCGGCGGTGTCGATCTTCTGCACGAACGGCAGGTCGAGCACGGCGCGGTGTGCGGCGTCGGCGTCGTCGACGCGGATCAGGATCCCGCCGCCGGTGGCGCCCTTGGTGAGGTCGGCGATCGAGCCGTAGGAGACCATCTTGCCGCGCTGGATGATCGCGACGTCGTCGGCCATCCGCTCGACCTCGTCGAGGATGTGCGAGCTGATGAAGACCGTGCGCCCCTCGGCGACGAGCGAGCGGACCATCTGCCGGAACTCGACGAGACCGGCCGGATCGAGGCCGTTCGTCGGCTCGTCGAGCAGAAGCAGCTCGGGGTCGTTGAGCATCGCGCGGGCGACGCCGAGGCGCTGGCGCATGCCGAGCGAGTACGCGTCGACCTTCTTCGCGGCCGCTTCGGTCAGCCCGACGCGCGCAAGCTCGGCGTCGATCCGCCCGGCGGCGCTCTTGTCGAAGTGCGCGGCCCAAAGCTTGAGGTTGTCGCGGCCCGACAGGTACGGGTAGAAGCGCGGCTCTTCGACGATTGCGCCGACGCGGCTCATGGCTTTGCGGGCGTCGCGCGGGATCCTGTGGCCGCGCACCGTGATCTCCCCCGAGCTGGGGCGCGCGAGCCCGAGCATCATGCGGATCAGCGTGGTCTTGCCGCACCCATTCGGGCCCAGCCAGGCAAAGCAGCGGCCTGGCGCCACGGCAACGGTGATGTCGTCGACGGCGGCAACCCCACCGAAGCGCTTCGTGACGCCCCTGAGGGCGATGATCGGCTCCATGTGGCGGACCATAAACGCCCGCATGCCGCCACGCGCAGGGTTGCGCCCGGTCGGCGCCTGTCGTGTTACATCCCGGGCGCCCCGTGACACCTCAGGACGTGCCGCCCACTCCGCACCACCGGTTCGCCTCGCTGGTCGAGCCGCACCTCCCCGAGCTGCGGGCGTTCGTCGACCGGCGCGCGCCCGCGCTGGCCGACGACGTGATGTCGGAGGTCGGCGTCGTCGCGTGGCGCCGGATCGACGAGCTGCCCGCCGGCCGCGAGCGCGCATGGCTGTTCGGGGTGGCGCGCACCTCGCGCTCGGCTCGATCCGCGTCTCGTCGGCATCTTCCGTCTCTTTCAGCACGACGACCAACCGCTCTCGGCACCGGCTGCCCACCTGCTACGCGGCGGTCACGCGATAGACGAACAACGCCAACAACGCCAAAACCACTACAGCCGCGAACGCGATCGCCAAGGTCGCCGCACGTTTCGCTGGGCTCTTTCGGGGCGGATCAAAACGAGGCATCAAGCTCCTTAGGACCCGGGTCTAGACCGGGCCTCGCGTTCACGGGACCTAACCGCCCCTAACGTCGACCGATTCAAGCAATTTGGCAGGGCCGATGGGAGGGCCGGAACAGCTCAATAGAGCAGTACTACCCCTGCGATGGCCGCCAGGCCTACGAGAACTGCGACGACGACTACGGGGGAACGCGTGCCGCGGCGCTGCCGTTGATGCGACTTGCCGACGACCGAAGCTTCGTCCTCGCGACTCAGCTGAGCGTTTTCACGCGCGAGGCGCTGGCCAGCCTCGCGCAACGGGCCTTCGAGCCGCCACCAATCCCACATCTGTTTTTTATAGCAGTTCGGGAAAGCGAGCGCAGGGCCGACCGTCGCACGACAACCTCGCAACTTGTGCTCGCTGCTAGGCGCCGCAGTAGCACTGTTTTCTAATGGTCTGGCGACCCGTCATGTCCTGAGCGTTGTTGTGCTCTACTTGGAAGAAGCAGAATGATCAATGGCATCAACAGGCCAAAAATGAGGCCTAGTAGCGCGAAGGCAATCGGGCTACGGCCCCGACGGCGTGCCATGGCCGCACTAAGCCAGGCTGGTCCGATCACGAATACCAGGACTAGGAGCGCGACACCCGAAATGCGCAGAAGATCCAGTTCGCCAATCATGCGCAGCCAACCTTGCGTCGAAGAGTCAACTTGTTTCCAAACCTAATCAACCGCGCTAGACGTAATGATAGGCACTCCGGGAATACAGTTCGCTCCGGTTTGGAGCACCTTGCGTGTTTCACTCTTGACCCGCTCTTCGCTATTAGGAAATCCTTCGAGATCACTCTGCGAATACTTATAGATGGCGTATCCGCAACCGACGCCGGGAAGAACCTTGCCTCCGGCCTTTAGTACACCACCGAGCGAAATAGTCCCAGTCGGATCGGTGGCGTTGAGCGGGTCGTTAGCGACGTAGCCGTAGCGGTTGGCTTGGCCCAGATCGCCCGGTTGCATGAGCGGGTCTTGTTGGGTCCAACGGCCGATGCTGGGCTGGTAGTAGCGCTGGCCGAAGTGGTAGAGGCCGTTGCCGATGTCGTGGCCGCCGGCGAACTTGATGAAGGTCCCGGGGTTGGCGCCGGTGCCGTAGCCGGTCGTCGTGGCGTTGCCGTCGGTGTCGTAGGCGTAGGTTCGCCGCACCGTGCCGTCGCCTTCGATCAGCGCGATGGTCGAGCCGATCTGGTCGGTCACGTACCAGCGCTTGGACGTCGAGACCTGACTCACCACCGAGCCGTCATCGGGCGAGCGCTGGTAGTTCGTGTTTTCGGTCGGTTCGATGATCCGCCCGACGCCCAGCAGGTGGTTGCGGTAGCTGGTGGTGCCGGTCGCCGTCTGCTCCCAGTTCGTGGGCGACAGGTGCGCAAGCGAGACCCCGCCCAGCGACGCCAAGCGGTTCTTGTCGTCGTACGTCGCCGCCACGTCGCCTGCGGTCGTGTTGCCAGCTGCGTCGTAGGTGTAGGTCTGCGTCAACGAGCCGCAGGTCGGCGTCGCCACGTTGGTCGTGGACTTCCAGCACTGCTGGTTGACCGCGTTGAAGCCGGCGGTCAGGTAGCTGGTCGTTGAGCCGACCACGCGGGTGCGGCGAAGACGGTTGCCGGCGCCGTCGTAGTCGAAGGTGTCCTTGGACGTCTGCGCGAACGCTGCGTCCATCGCCTTGGCCTCGACCAGGCGCCCGGAGGCGTCGTAGGCGTAGGACTTGTTCGTCAGCGGGTCGCTCGTGGCCAGCTGCTCGGTGCCGGTGACCAGCTGCGCGCGCTTACGCGTCGGGTCAGACGACAGGACGTAGCCGTAGGTGCGCTTGAGCTTCTGCACCGCGGAGCTGTTGGTGACGAGCGTCTCCGTCAGCTTGCCGGAGCGGTCGAACGTCTCCTTGATCTTGCCGCCGCCCGGCAGCGTCGCCGTCCGCCAGCTTGTGGTCGCGCCCGAGGTCGTCGGTTCGGTCCAGGCGTAGCTAGTCGTGTCGTTGCCCGAGAACCCGGGGGCGTTGATCGACTTCATCCGGCCCACCTCGTCGTACGTGTACGTCGCGGTGCCGGTGGAGTCGGTCAGCGTCTTGAGATTGGAGTTCTTGTCCCACGTGTAGCCGTTGGTCACCGAGCCCGGGAAGGTCTCAGCGGTCTTGCGGTTGAGCTTGTCGTAGGTGTACGAGCTCGTTTTGCCCGGCTCGGTCCGAGTCGTGTTGTTCCCGTTGGCGTCGTAGCCGAACGTCTGCGTGATCGACCCGTTGTCGGAGACCGTCGTGATGCGGTCGAGCTTGTCGTAGCCGTACGTCGTGACCTTGCCGCGGCCGTCGGTCACGGTCTTGATCCGCGACAGCCCGTCGTACGTGAACGTCGTGTCGGGCAGCAGCGTCGGGCTAGCGGTCGTGATCCGGTTCAGGCGCTGCAGGCCGTCGTAGTCGTACGTGGTCTGGTTGCCGTTGCCGTCCTTGCTCCAGTTGAGCACGCCGCGCTCGGCGCTTCCGACCGTCGTGTTGTAGTTGAGCTCGACGTTCTGGGTCCCGGCGCCGGCGGCGCTGTTGTCGACCCGGTCCACGTTGCCGTCGACGTCGTAGCGGTAGTCGATCTCGTTGTTCTGCGGGTCCTTGGCGTAGTCGACGCGGTACTTCTCCAGCGGATCGCTGCCGCCGCCAGCCAAATAGGTGAAGGAGGTCTCCTCCCCCTCGCCGCCGGTGATCTTCTCCAGGTTGTTCTCAAGACCCGCGGTCGTCGAGAACGAGAACTGCTGGTCGAAGTTCCCGGTCCCGGAGAAGCCGGTGATCTTGGAGAGGTTGCCGACCGACGTATAGGTGTTGTCGGTGATCTGCGTGTTGCCGTTGACGGTCTTGAGCGCCTTGACCACGGCGCCGGAGTGCGCGTAGCAGTACGTGGTGGCGTTGTTGTTGGGGTCGGTGACGATCGTCTTGCCGACCACGCGCGGGTCGGCCCCTCCGCCGCTGGTCTTGTCGCAGGCCGAGTCGACCGCCGGGTACGAGTAGGTGGTGACGACGTCGTTGGCCGTGACGGCGTCGAGCTTGCGCGTCACCGTCGAAACGCGCCCCTGCGCCTCGTAGGCGATGTGCGTCTCGTTGTTGCGGCCGTCGGTGATCTTCGTCAGATCGCTGCCCGTGTAGGTGTAGGTCGTGACGTAGCCCTCGGGGTCGGTGACCGTGGTGAGGTCGCCGCCTGCGTTGTAGCCGTACTGCCACTCCACGCCACCGGCGAACTGCGCCGTCGGAACAGCGATCTTGGTCACGCGGCCTGAGGAGTCGGTGGTGACGGGGTACTCGCGGCCGTTGGCGTCGGTGATCTTCGACAGCGACCCGCCCGAGCCCGCCGCCGCGTACCAGACGGTGTTGCCGTAGCGGTCGGTGACGGAGTTGTTGAACGAGAACGAGTTGTCGAAGAAGTTCCACTTCGTGCCGGACGCGTTGTCGGTCAGCGTGAAGTTGCCGCTCGAGGCGCCCGTGCGCGTGAGCGAGACGTTGCCGCCACCCGGCGGGGTCTTATAGGTCGTGCCGCCGCTGTTGCGCGTGAACCGCAGCCGGTAGCCCGACGGGCCCACCAGGCACCGCGAACCCACGCCGTCGCACTCGTAGAGCACCAGGTCGTTGGCGATCGACATCCGCCCACGCTTGCCGAACTGCCCGGTCCACGTGTCGAGGCTGTTGAAGTAGCGCTTGACCGAGATCGACGGGCCCTTCGCAGCCACCGAGAAGTCCTGGGACTCCAGCAGCAGGTTGCCTCCCGCGACGTTGACGCCGAGCGTCTGGCGATCGGAGATCGCCAGCTTCTGGATCGTCGAGTTGGCCTGCTCTCCCGTCCGCGGGAAGTAGTCGATCTGGATAAACGGCCGCGCTGCAGAGTCCACCCATTCCGAGGAGGCGAACGCGAACGCCCGGTCCACCGTCGAGGCGCCGTCGCCGATCAGGATGCCTTGGTTCGCTGCGGAGCCGTCGAGCCAAGCCGTTGCGAGGTCGGTGATCTGAAAGCTCTTCCAGGCATACGCGCTGCCGGGCTGGGTGCTCAGCGCACCGGGGTTGTAGTCGCCGCCGGCGGCAGTCCAGTTCGTTGAGGCGTTGCGCTTGTTCCACGTCGCCGACGCGTCCCAGTCAGCCAGCACGCGGTGCGCCGAGAGCGTCTTGGTTCCAGTGCTTGCCGTCTCGTACTTGGGCCAGACGTTCACGAACGCCTCGTTCACGAAGGCCGCCGCCGGCACCTGACCGGCGAGGTTGAACTTGATCAGCGTGTTGCTGTTGTAGCCGGCCGCCTCGCGGCCGGCCCACATGTCCCCGCCAGAGGAGTAGCTGGTCGTCGGCGACCCCTGGTCCAGGAACGTGTCGGTGGTGCCGCTGGCACCAACCACAGCCGACGGATCCAAGACCACCGGGAACGCACGGCCTGGCTCCTGCAGCCAGCGCTTCGACAACGACACCTCAAGGCGACCCTCGTCGTAGGTCAATGTGGCGTCGTCGCCGACGGCGATCGCGCCGTCCTTGTCCTGCGCGATCGGCGCCGGAATCACGAACGCCACGTCGCCCTTGCCGTCGACCACCTCGGCACCACCGTGCTGGCGAACGCGCAGCTCAAGACCCTCAGACAGCTTCACGTCGTAGGCGAACGTGCTCTGTGACCCGGAACTGGAGAGGATCAGGTCCTCCTTGATCGCGTCGTCAAACGCCGTCAGCTTGAGATCCACGCCCTTGGCCGCACCGGCGTAGGTGGCCGTCGAGCCGGCGACCTTGGCCGGAGCGTCGGAGCCGAGCAGCCGCAGCTCGATCCAGCGGTCGCCGTCACGCAGTCGCAGCGGCTCCGCCGCCGACGCAGGCACACGCAGATCCGCGCCGCCGTCGCCCTTCACGAACCCGCCAGACGCCGAAACGTGCAGGCGGTTGTCGATCGCCTTCCACTCCCCGCCCTGCTTGACGTTCACCGGTCGGTTCCACACCCGCGTCACATGCGCGCCGTCGTCTTTGACCCACGTCCGCGACCGCTCGGTGGCCAGCTCTGGGGCCTCCCGCCCTTCGGGAGCGGCGACGCGGTCCGGCGTCAACTGGCCACGCGGGCCAGCAGCCGAGGCAGCTGTTGGAAGCGCGACGAACGTGGCCAGCAGGGCAGGCGCAATAAGACGCGAACGGCGTCGGGAGACGGTGAGCACAGGGAGCCCTTGAAGAACGTGACGTGGGTAGGTGGCACGCTCAGTACGGGGGAACACCGGACAGCCGCGGCCAGATTGACCGACATGGCGCAGCGCCGTCAACTCGACTCAGCCGCTCAGGCGCTGACCGGCGCAGACCTTCCGAAAGATTCGACAGGAGCACCCGCACTCGCTACGCACCCTGCTGCTACCACGTTTTGCGGGCAGGCATAAACAGGCCACTCCACTCACCACCTTTGCCCCATGCCATTTGTGGAAGTTGTGAAGCGGTGGCCGTCGGGCAGCGCTCTGGGTCCACCGCCCGCGCGCCGACCGAGCACCCGTCCGGTTCTGGGTCTTTAGGGTTTGGCGCGTGGCCACCGTCCCACGCGACCCGGAGCGAGACCCGCTGCAAGCGCCTGCGACGGCGAATCCCGACCCGAGCCCGGGCGGGGCGCTGGCCGACGCGCTGAACTGGGAGCCGAACTCGAAGCTCGGTAACTTCGCGATGGGGCCGATCGGCCGGGTGCCGGGTCCGCGGCTGCTGCGCGCGCACCAGATCTCGAGCGGCATCGCGGTGGTGTTCGCCAACATCGTCGGCGCAGCGATCCTGATCGTGCTCAACGTGTTCGTGATCCCGGGCTCGCCGCTGCCGCAGGACGAGGGCGACCGCGCGGTGATCATCTCGATCATCGCGAGCTACCTCGTGATCGCGTTCCTCGCGGGCGGGACGCTGATCATCCGGCAGTCCAACAAGGCGTGGAAGTGGCTGCCCCAGCACCGCCAGCCCACTGAGGAGGAGGAGCTTGGCGTGCTCCGGGCACCGCTGCGCGTGTTCGGCGCGCTCGTGATCCTGTGGACGATCGGGACCATCGTCGCGATGACGGTCACGCTCGCGGTCGACTGGCGGCTCGGCCTGCGCGTCGGCATCACGACGCTGATCGGCGGCCTCTCGACCAGCGCGTTCGGCTACCTGCTCACCGAGCGCGTCATGCGGCCGGCTGCGCGCGTGGTGCTCCCGCACCGCGACCCCGACGCCCCGCCCGCGCTGCCGCCGACCGGTACCCGCCAGCTGCTCGCCTGGGCGCTGGGCACCGGCTCGGCCGTGATCGGCCTGTGGATCGTGGGCCTGCTCGTGCTCACCGGCGCGATCACGCCCGACCCGACGTCGGCCGGAGCGCTCGCGGACCAGAAGAACTTCACGGAGAACCTCGCGGTCGCCATGGTCGTCCTCGCGTCGATCGCGCTCAGCGTCGGCCTGATCGCCGAGGTGTTCACCTCGCGCGCCGTCTCCGAGCCGATCCGCTCGCTGCGTCGCGGCGTGCAGCGCCTCACCGACGGCGACAACTCCGCGCGCGTGACGCTCAACGACGCCACCGAGATCGGCCTGCTGCAGGCGGGCTTCAACCGCATGGCCGCCGGGATCGAGGAGCGCGAGGAGCTGCGCGACCTGTTCGGCCGGCACGTCGGCGGCGACGTGGCCGATACGGCGCTGGAACGCGGCGCCGAGCTCGGCGGCGAGACGCTCCACGTCGCCGCGCTGTTCGTCGACGTGGTCGGATCAACCTCGCTGGCGATGCAGCGCCCGGCGCACGAGGTGGTCGAGCTCATCAACCGCTTCTTCGACATCGTCGTCTCGGTCACCGCCAAGCACGGCGGCCTGGTGAACAAGTTCGCCGGCGACGGCGCGCTCGTGATCTTCGGCGCGCCGACCCCGCTCGAGGACTCCGCGACGCCGGCACTGGCCGCTGCACGCGAGCTTGCAGCGGCGCTTGAGGCGCAGGCGCCGGAGACCCCCGCCACGATCGGACTGTCTGGCGGCAACGTGATCGCGGGCAACATGGGCACGCAAGAGCGCTTCGAGTACACGGTGATGGGCGACCCGGTCAACGAGGCTGCGCGCCTGAACTCCCAGGCCAAGGGGCTGCCGGGCCGCGTCGCCGCCGCCGGGCGCCTGATCGACGAGGCCGCCCCGTCCGAGCGCAAGCACTGGGAAGTCCTCTACTCCGTAGTGCTCCGCGGCCGCAGCGAGCGCACCGAAGTCGCCTCCCTCCGGACGCACCGCACACCCGCGCCTGACCAGGGATAACCGCCGCCCTGCTACGTTGGGTAGGTGCGCGGCTCCTCGGAGCCGCGCCGGGCAGCTTGCCAGTGCACCGCGCACCACGCGGTCGTAGGGGTCAGTCGCCAACGCCCTACGGCCCTCGCCACACACTCGCGAGCCAGCCCGCGCCCCGCGTCGACTCCGCCGCCGAGCGCTCAACTCCCCTTACCGCGCCGGTACCCGGACCACGTCCGACAAGGCGCATGCGGCAAACGCTGCCGCCAGGAATTTCATGACTGCTGTTACCTCCGTCGACGCTCCGTCGACTCCTGCCGACGCTCCGTCGGCCTCCTTCCGCGAACTCGGCGTCTCCAGCGCCGCCGCCGGCGCCCTCGAGCGCCGCGGCTACACGCACCCGCTGCCCGTCCAGGCGATGGTCCTCCCCGACATCCTCGAAGGCCGCGACATCCTCGCGAAGTCGCCGACCGGCTCCGGCAAGACGCTCGCCTTCATGGTGCCGCTGCTCGACTCGCTCGACGCGAACTCCAGCGCCCGCCCGCAGGCGCTGATCCTCGCCCCGACCCGCGAGCTGGCCTCGCAGATCGTCGAGGAGTCCCGCGAGGTCGCCCACGCTCTGGCGCTGCGCATCTGCGCCGTCTACGGCGGCGTCGGCATCCAAAAGCAGGCCCGCGACGCGGCGCGTGCTCACGTGATCGTCGCCACCCCCGGCCGCCTGGAGGACCTCCTCCAGCGCCGCGCGTTCAGCCTCGGCCAGGTCGAGATCCTCGTCCTCGACGAAGCCGACCGCATGCTCGACATGGGCTTCAAGCCCGCGATCGACCGCATCGTCAACCTCTGCCCGCACGAGCGCCAGACGCTCTTCTTCTCCGCCACGCTCGACGGCGAGGCCGGCAAGATCGCCGAGGCGTTCACCGTCGACGCGGCCACCCACATCTTCGCGCCGCCGACGCGCCCCATCACCGAGATGGACCACCGCTTCGTCGACACGCAGGGGAACGACAAGGTCGACCTGCTGATCGAGCAGCTCGAGAGCGAGCCGCGCGGCCTCGCGATCGTGTTCGTGCGCACCAAGCACGGCGCCGACCGCCTTGCGCGCCGCCTCGACCAGGCTGGCGTCGACGCGGGCGCCATGCACGGCGGCAAGACCCAGGGCCAGCGCGAGCGTGCCCTGCGTGCGTTCGAGCGCGGCCAGATCAACGTGCTCGTCGCCACCGACGTCGCCGCCCGCGGCATCGACATCGACGACATCACGCACGTCATCAACTACGACGCGCCGGAAGACCGCGAGGCCTACGTGCACCGCATCGGCCGCACCGGCCGCGCGGGCCGCACCGGCATCGGCATCACGCTCATCGCCCCGGGCCAGGAGGGCGAGGTCGCCGCGATCGTGCGCGAGCTCGGTCTCGAAGACCGCTACGAGGCCGCCGGGCTCGACCCGAACTCCCGCGCAGCCGGCAAGAAGAAGAAGGGCGGCCAGGGCCGCGGCGGCAACGGCCCGAGCCGCAACGACTACACCCCGCGTGGCGGCGGCGGCC
>JAEZDB010000461.1 GCA_023429855.1 Actinomycetes bacterium | reverse complement strand
GTTCCGGGCTGGCTGTGTGTTGGGTCTGACTCCCCTAGGAGGCCGGAGTCAGGTTCAGGTTGATCGTGTTCCCACCCCCTGCGGTCAGCGGCGAGACGAGGCCGTTGAGGACGCCGCAGCCGTTGAGATCACTGATCGAGTAGGTGCCCGCGATCGGGCCGCCGACGAGCGGGCTGAACTCCGCCTGCGTCGACTTGAGGTTGATGTCCGACAGGCTCTTGGTCTGGCAGGAGTTGCCACCAGCCAGCGGCACGGCGCCGAACAGCTTCACGTCCTTGACCTTGATGCGGAGCTTGGAGTTGGTCTTGAGGACGCCGTCGATCAGCGAGCCGGTCGTCTTGCCCGACGGCACGAAGCCGATCTTGACGGTGACCGGGAGGAACCCGAGCGCCGTCAGGCGAGCCGACGTGTCGTTGAGCGTCAGGTCGGCCGTGAAGGAGCCGTCGGCGAGCTTGAGTTGCGCCGCGATCCCGCCGCTCAGCGGCAGCGTGCCCTTCGTCAGCGTCTTGAGCGCCGTGGAGCCCTTCAGCGAGTACGTGTAGTTGACGACACCCGTGCCGCCGCCACCGGTGCTGGTCGGCTTCGTGCTGAGGCTGACCGTGCCGCCCGAGGACTTGTTGCCCGCGGCGTCCTTGGCCACAACCTTGAAGGTGTAGGCCGTGTTCGCCGTGAGGCCCGAGACCGTGGCCGTGAGACCGGTGACCGAAGCCGCCGGCGTCGTCGCCGAACCGACGTACACGTCGTAGCCCGTCACGCCGATGTTGTCGGTCGAGGCGGTCCACGTCAGGGTCGCCCCCGTCGTGGTGGTCGTGCCCGAGACGGTCGGGTTGCTCGGCGCCGTCGTATCGGCCTTGGTCTTCACCGTGCCGGCCGCAGAGCGGTCGGAGGCGAGGCCCTTGTTGTCGACGGCTTCGACCGTGTACGAGTAGTTCGTGTTCGGGGCGAGGCCGTTGATCGTGGTCGACGTGCCGGTGACCGTGGCCACCTTGTTCGTCCCGGCGTACACGTTGTACGAGGCGACGGAGCCGTCCGAGTCGGTCGACGCGGTCCAGCTGAGGGTGATCGACTTCTCGGTCGACGTGCCCGTCGGGGTGCCCGGCTTCGTCGGCTTCACGTTGACCGGCTCCACCGGGCCGCTGCCGTCGGTCGTGTAGTGCGTCTGCTCGAGGGCGTCGCCCTCGTTGCCAGCGGCGTCGAGTGCGGTGATCGTGAAGATGTACTCCGAGTCCTCGCCAAGGCCGGTGATGTTCTTGGCGAACACGCCGGAGTTCGCACCAGCGTCGACGAACACGCCGCCTGCGGGAGCGCCCTCGTAGTCGATCCGGTACTTCGTCACGCCGACGTTGTCGGTCGCCGGACGCCACTTGATGTTGATCGAGAACTTCTGGAAGTCCGAGGCGACGTAGTCGCTCGGCTGCGGCACGACCGGAGCGCTCGGCGCCTGCGTGTCGACGGTCGGCGTCGGCGTCGGCGTGGGAGTCGGCGTCGGCGTCGGGGTCGGCGTGGGCGTGGGAGTCGGCGTGGGCGTGCTGTCCTTCAGGACGAACGTCGCGAGCTGCAGGTTCTGCCCAGCCGGATCGAGCTTGCACGGCACGTTGAACGTGCCCGGGTCGCCGTCGATGTCGGTGTAGGGGGCGCGGTCGATGTCGGTCGGCGGCGTCGTGAGGCCCTCGACGGGGGTGCCGTCGTCGTAGTGGCCGTAGAGGTTGAGGATCAGGTCGGTGAGGACGATCTTCGCGGTGCCCGGCACGTCGAGCGTGAGCGACGGCGTGGTGCCGTTGGCGTTGAGCACGAGCGGGTTCGGGATCGGCGGGACGACGGTGTAGGGCGTCACGTTGATCGGCACGCGGACGTTGACGCCCGAGCCGTCGGGCAGTTCGACGCGGGCGCGGGAGGCGGTGCCCTTGCCCGGCTTCTGGGCGTCGGTGACGCCGCCGACGGTCTTGAGGCCTTCGATGAGACCGAGGCCCTGCGAGGTGGTGCCGCCGGCCGAGGCCTTGGCGGTGATCGCGAACGGGGCGGTCGGCTCGCCGACGGGCCACTCGTTCGGGATGTCGAGCGTGATGTCGAGGCTGAGCGGCTGGGTGCCGATCAGCGGGAACTTGCACTTGTAGTTGACCGTGGCGGTCTGGGCAGCCTGGGCAGTGGATGCGCCGAGGGCGGCGACAGCGGAGCAGCTGGCAAGGGCCAGCAAGCCCGCCTTGCGGGACTTCAGGGACACGATTCCTCCTAGGAATCCGCGCCTCGCCGGGGTGACTTGGGGTGCGAGGCGCAGGTGGGACGAAGCTGCTCTGGCGGCGACTTCCTGAAGGACCTTAGAGTGTGATGGACATCACGTCTACTATTTTCTAGGAATATGGCGCACGCCGCCTCTTTTCATACCCGACGGGCTACTTCTTCGTGCTCACCTTGGTCGTGAGCTTGACCTCGGTCGTCGCGCCGTTGCCGTCGATGACCGACACGGCGGGCTTGAGGAGCTTGGCGAGCAGGGCGGCCTTCTTCTTCTTCGACGTCTTGGGGTCGCGCAGCACGCGGCGGATCTTGTAGTTGATCCGGATCGCCTTGCCGGGCAGCTTGAACTTGACCTTCGTGACCTTGCCGTCGGCCGCGACGGGCTTGATCGAGATCGCCATCCGGCGCTCGCCGTTGACGACGTTCGTCTTGGCCTTGTCTCCCGTGAGCGTGAGCTTGGTCAGCTTCGACGCCTTCTTCACGAAGATCGCGCCCTTCGGCATCTTGAGCACGAGCTTGTTGATGCCGTTGGGGTTCGACAGCGCGAAGGTGAGCTCCGACGAGCTGCCGCGTGGGCGGAACGTCGCCGAAGCCAGCGACTTCGCGTTGGGATCGGGCGCCTTCGCGCCACCGAAGCTCGTGCCGTTGCAGTCCACCGGGACCGACAGGTTCTTCCCGGTCCCGTGGTGGGAGCCGAGCGTGCCGTCGGTCGTCAGGCCCTTCACGCCGCAGATCTCCTTGCCGAGCTGCAACACGCCGGTCGAGCCGCCGTTGAACACGAGCGTCATCTTTGAGATCGGCGTATCGGGCAGGCCGTCGAAGCTCGCGACCAGGCGGCCGCTCTTGTCGAGCCTCGTGGTGCCGATCACGTCGAAGGCGATCTGGTCGCGGACGTGGATCGCCACACCCGGCAGCGTCGCTCCGGGGATCCGGACCATGTAGAGCGCGGCGTTCACCGGCTCAGGCAGCGCCGACGTCAGGATCTCGGCCGAGCCGAGCTTCGAGCTGTCGGGGCACGCGCCGGCGACGGCCGCGTCGGGGCTCTGGCAGCTGCGCGTCTTCACGTTGTTCAGGTCGGTCGCCACGCCCGTGGGCATGGTCACGACGGCCGAGCGGAGGTTGCCCTGGCCCTCAGCCTGCTCGATCACGGTGGTGAGCGTCGGGTGGCCCTTCGCCTTCATCTCGGCGGGCGGACCGCTGAAGCCGACCTTGAACGTCGGCTGCCAGTTCAGGCTGTCGCAGCCCGCTGCCTGGTAGCCGGCCTCGGACGCGGCGCTGCCGCCCTGCGCGGAGCCGAACGACGCCTTGGCGTTCTGCGCACCGCACGACGTGGCGTTGAGGACCATGCCCGGCTTGTCGACGTTGATCGCCAGCTCGCTGATGTTCAGCGGGATGCCCTTCACGCGGGTCGGGATGTCGCGCGCGGTGATCCGCATCTGCAGGTCGTTGCCCGAGAGGTTGATCTGCGCGAGCGTGACGACGGTGCCGAGGTCGATCGGGCCGACCTTGGCGGGCAGCGCGAACATCAGCCCGGCGATCGAGCCGTCGAAGCCGTCGGTCAGGTAGACCTTGCCGGTCGCGCCGAACGGCGCGCTGGCGACGCCGACCTTGGCGCTCGCCGAGCCGACGAGCGACGCGTCCGGGCAGTTGCCGGCGCGCGCGGCGTCGAGGTTGCACTTCGGTGCCACGGTGAGGCGCCCGAGGAGGCCGTTCGGCATGGCGAGGTCGAGGTCCTTGAGCTCTTGATGGCGTGCCGGGACCGTGATCTTCGTGCTGAGCGTCGTGCTCGCACCGGCCATGGCCGGATCCACCCCGAGGTCGAGCTTCGGCGAGAACGCGCTGACGTCGGGGCAGTCTTGATCGAGGACGAGCGCGCCGGTCGCGTCGCTCGTGGCGCCGCCGTGGCGCAGCACGTTGACGTCGGCGCCGAACGTGCCGCAGGTGCGCGGCAGCGACAGCACCGGGGCGTCGCCGCCGCGGAGCTGCAGGTTGATCGCCGACACCTGGACCTGCGGCAGGTCGGTGAAGGTCGCCGTCATCCGGCCGTCGGTCTCGCTGACGTCGAGCGTGCCGGCAAGCTTGACCCGCAGCGACGGGTACTCGTCGGCCTTGGCCTGCAGGAAGATGCCAGCGAAGTGGCCGTCGGTCTTCGCGCCGAGGTACACGTCGCCGGAGAGGTCGCCGATCATCGGGCTGCTGATGCCGACCTGGCCGACCTTCGACCCGGCCGGGCAGGCGGCGTCGACGTCGATGTCAGCGGCCTTGAACTCGGCGGCGGTGCACTCGGCGAGGTCGCCGCGGGCGCCGGCCGAGGCCGACAGCGAGGTCTGCTCGGGCAGCGTCACGCGGACCGACTTCATCGCGTCGAGCGCGTCGCCGGCGGGTGCGGAGGCGTTGATCTTCGTCGTCACGGTGCTGGCGGTCAGCGGGCTGGCCGGCGCGGCGTCGAAACCGAGCGCAGCGTTCAGCTTGAGCTGATCGCAGCCGGTGGTGAAGAAGGTCTGCTGGCGCACCTGCGTGCCGCCCTGCGCCGAGCCCATCGTCGTGGTGCCGTCGGCCGGGGTGCAGGAGACCGGGTTGACCATGAAGCCGGTCTTGTTGATCGCGAGCACGAGCTTGTGGAGGTCCACGCGCACGCCCTTGACCTTCGTCGGCACGTCGTTGGCGGTGATCGTCAGGCCGTAGTCGCCGCGCAGCTTCAGCTCGGCGATGGTGATCACGTCGCCCAGGTCGACCGGGCCGACCTTCGTCGGCAGCACGATGGCCAGGCGGGCGATCGAGTTGCTGTCGCCCTTGACGAGGTACGCCGCGCCTTCGAGCGCGAACGGCGCCGAGGCCACGCCGGCCTCAGCGGTCACGTCGCCGACCTTCGAGGCTGCGTCGCAGTTGCCCGCTTGAGCGTCGGCGTAGGAGCACGCCGGGATCTGGCTGATCTTGCCGAGCAGGCCGGCCGGGAGGACCATGCGCAGGCTCGAGAGCTCCTGCTGCTTGGCGGGCACATCGACCGTTGTGGTGAAGGTCATCGACTGGCCTGCCGCCGGCGTGGAGCGGTCGAGCGTGACCGTCGGCGAGAAGGCGTTCGGATCCGGGCAGTCGGTGCTGAGCGCCAGATTGGCGTTGCGCGTCTGCGTGGCGGAGCCGTTGACCGGGACGAACGTGCCCGTGCCCTGGGCCGGGCCGCAGAGGCGCGGCAGCGCGAGGGTCGGGGCGTCGCCGCCGCGCAGCTGCACCGTGAACTTCGTGACCGGGATCGCGGGGATCTCGTCGAAGATCGCGTCGGTCGTGCCGGTGGTCTCGTTCACGACGACCTTGCCGATCACGCGGACGGTGAGGTTCGGCACGTCGACGGCGGTGGTCTCGAGGAAGATCCGGGCGAGGTTGCCGCTCGTGGCCGGGGCCAGGTAGGCCTTGCCGTCGAGGTCGCCGACGAGATCGGTCTCGAATTTGACCGTGCCGATCTCTGAGCCGGCAGGGCAGCTCGACGCCGCCGCGAGGTCGTCCTGCTTGAACTGGGCGTCGGTGCAGCCGTCCAGGTCGCCGCGAGCACCGGCGGAGGCGCTCAGCGACACGCCTTCAGGCAGGCGCACGTTCACAGCCTTGAAGGGCGACTCGGGGCCGGCGGCGTCGGTCAGGCTGACCGACGTGGTGAAGTCGGAGGCCTCGCCGGGCTTGGGGTTGCCGGCGACGAACGAGATCTGCGGGTCGAAGTTCTGCGCGGTGCAGGAGCCAGCCGGGATCGTGATCGAGGCGGTGTCGGACGCGGTCGCTCCGCCCTTGCCCGTGAAGGCCGCGGTGCCGGGCAGCGTGGCGCACGAGCTCGGGTTCACGAGGAAGTCGTCCTTCGTGATGTTCAGCTTCAGCTCGCGCAGGTCTAGGCGCACGCCCTTCACCGAGGTCGGGACGTCGGCGGTGATCTGCAGTGCGAGGTCCGGGCTCTTCAGCTGGACGTCGGCGATCGTGATGACCTTGCCGAGGTCGATCGGACCGACCACGGCCGGCAGGACGATCGCCATGCCGGCGACGTTGCCCGTGCGGCCTTCGGTCAGGTAGACCTTGCCGCTCTGCGCGTAGGCGGCGCCGTCGACGCCGACCTTGGCGACGACGGTGCCGACCTCCGTGGCCGGTGCGCAGCTGTCGGCCTGCGCGTCGGCGATGGTGCAGCGCACGGCGCCCTTGAGCTTGGCCGTGAGCCCTTCAGGCATGTCGATCCGGACCCGCGAGAGCTCCTGATCGCCGCCGGGGACCGTGATCGTGGTGGTGAGCTTGCCCGCCTGGCCGGCGCCGTTCGGGCTGAGGTCGAAGTCGACCTGCGGGCCGAACTGGCCGGCCGCCGGGCAGCTCTGGTCGAGGACGAGCGAGGCGTTCTTGGTCGCTGCTGCGCCGGCGTGCGGCGTGAGCACGGCCGAGCCGGCGAACGAGCCGCAGGTGCGCGGCAGGCTGACGATCGGGGCGGAGCCGCCGCGCAGCGTCAGCGCGAAGGAGGAGAACGCGACGCCCGGGAGGTTGTCGAACGTTGCGACGGTGGTGCCGGTGCCGGGGTCGACGGCGACCGTGCCGCTCGCCTTGATGCGCACCTTGGCGCCGAACGCCGTGCTTTCCGCGTCGAGGTAGAGGCTGGCGATCGTGCCGCCGGGCGTCGTGGCCGCCAGGTACGCGTCGCCGGTGATCGCGCCGACCGACGGCGTGGCGATCGTGACGGTGCCGACCTTGGAGCCGGCCGGGCAGGTCGGGTCGGACCAGGAGGCCGCGTCGAACTGGCCGGCGGAGCAGCCGACGAGGTCGCCGCCGGCGTTGGCGCTGGCGGTGAGCGAGACGCCCTCCGGCAGCGTGACCGCCGCCGTCTTGACGGGCGAATGGTTGGCCGGCACGTTGATGGTCGTCGTGAACGCCGAGGCTGCGGCCGGGCGGGCCGGCGCGGCGCTGAAGGCGACCGACGGGTTGAACGCGGCGCTCGAGCAGCCGGTCACGGCGAGGCTGCCCGTGGCCGGGGCGCTACCGCCCTGGACGGCGCTCAGCGTGCCGGAGTAGCCGTTGCCGGAGCAGGTCGACGGGTTGACCATGAAGCCGGCCTCATCGATGTCGAGCGTCAGCTCGCGCAGGTAGAGCGGGATGCCCTTGACCTTTGTCGGCACGGTCATGTCGAGGTCGATGCCGTAGTCGGTCCGCAGCGCCAGGCCGCCGACGGCCGTGACCTTGCCCAGATCGACGATCGCGTTGCCGCCGGCCGAGCCGACCCTGGCGGGCAGCTCAACGGCCAGGCCGACGAGGTCGCCGGAGCCGGGGGCGTCGGTCAGGTAGACCGAGCCACCGGAGAACGTCGCGCCGGTCGCGCCCTGCCCCGCCTTGGCGGTGAGCGTGCCGATCTTCGCCGAGGCCGCGCAGGTGCCGGCGTTCGCGGCCGCCACCGAGCAGCGGGCGTGGGCGTCGACCTTGGCGATCAGGCCGGCCGGCAGCGAGAGCCGCACGCGGCTGAGCTCCTGGCCGCCCTCGGGCAGCGTGATCTTCGTCTGCAGCGTCGTGGCGGCGCCGGCCTGCGTGGGCGCTGTGGTCAGCGCGACCGTCGGCGCGAAGCCCGGTGCGCCGCAGTTCTGGTTGATGGTGAGCGTGCCGGAGCTCCCGACGGGCGCGCCGCCGGCGTGGGAGGTCAGCGTCGCCGAGCCCTGCGGGGTGCTGCAGGTGCGCGGCAGCGACAGCGCGGGGGCGTCGCCGCCGCGGAACGTAACCGCGAACTCGGTGAACGGCACCTGCGGCGCGTCGGTGAAGACGGCCGTCGCGAGGCCCGTGACCTCGTCGACGTCGACGACGCCGCGGATCTTCACGCGGGCGCCCGGGAAGCTCGCGCTCGAAGCCGACACGTAGAGCCCGGCCAGGTGCCCGGTGGCACCGGTGGCGAGGTACACGTCGCCCGTCATGGCGCCGACCGATTCGGTCTGGATGGCCGTCGTGCCGATGCGGGAGTTCGCGGGGCAGGTCGGCGCGGCCAGCGGCGTAGCGAGGTCGAATTGCGCGGCCGTGCAGCCCGTGAGCGTGCCGGCATGGTCGATCGACGGCGAGAGGGAGACGCCGCTGGGCAGCTGCACGGTGGCGTCCTTGAGCGCCGACTGGTTCGGCGAGGTCGGCAGCGTGATGCGCGCGGTGAACGTGCCGCTGCCGCCGGCCTTGGCGGGCGTGGCGGAGAACGCGACCGAAGGGGTGAACGCGACGCTGTTGCAGCCGGCGATCGTGGTGGCGCTGTTGGAGGTCGCCGTGCTCGTCGCGCCGCCGTAGGAGGCCGACGTCATCGTCAGCGCCGTGGACTTGGCGCCGCAGGTGCTCGGGTTGAAGAGGAAGTCCGGCTCGTTGACCGCGAGCTGCAGCGAGCGCAGGTAGATCGGGATCCCCTTGAGCTGCGTGGGCACGTCGGCGGTGATGTCGATGCCGTAGTCGGGCCGCAGCCGAGCGCTGGCCACGACGTTGACCGCTCCGAGGTCGACCGGCCCGACGACGACCGGCAGCGAGATGCCGAGGCCGACGATGTCGGAGCTGCTGGGCGCGTCGACGAGGTAGACCTTGCCGCCGCCGAAGGTGCCGGGCTGGCTGCCCTGACCTGCAGTCGCGCTGACGGTGCCGATCTCGGTGGACGCCGCGCAGGTGCCGGCCTGGGCAGCCGCCACGGTGCAGCGAGGCTTGCCGTCGAGGTTGGCGAGCAGACCGGCCGGGAGGGCGATGGCCAGGCGCGCGAGCTCGCGGCCGCCGGCCGGGACGGTCACGCTCGTGGTGAGGTTGGTGTCGGCGCCGGCCGTGGTGCTGCTCAGCGCGACGCTGCCGGTCGGGGCGAAGCCGCCCTCGTTGCCGCAGCTTGAGCTGACCGTGAGGTTCGCGGTGCGGTTGACCGCCGAGCCGGACTGCGGCGTCAGCGCTGCGGCGCCCGCCGGCGTGCCGCAGGCCCGCGGCATCGAGAGCACGGGCGCGGTGCCGCCGCGCAGCGCGAGCGTGAAGCTGGTGAAGGCGATCGCCGGGGCGTTGTCCACGGTCGCGGTCGTCTGGCCGGTGGCGGCGTCGACGTCGACCTTGCCCTCGAGCTTGACCCGCAGACCGGGCCCGAACATCGGCGACTCGGCGTCGATGTAGAGCCCCGCGATCGCGCCGCTCGGCGCGGCGCTGGCGAGGTAGACGTCGCCGGAGAGCGTGCCGACCTGCGGCACGACGATCGTGGCGTCGCCGATGTCGCTGGCGCCCGGGCACGTCGGGTCGGCGAACGCGCTGAGCGCGAACTGCGCGGCGGAGCAGCCGACGAGCGTGCCGGCGCTGTTGATCGACGAGCTCAGCGAGACGCCCGTCGGGAGGTCGATCACGGCCTTCTTGAGCGCGGCGCCGCCTGCGGGCGCGGTGAGCGTGGTGGTGAAGGCGCTCGGGCCTGAGGCGGCGGCCGGTGCCGCCGTGAAGCCGAGCGACGGGTTGAACGCCAGCGAGGCGCAGCCTGTCGCCTGGTACGCCGCGCTGACGCTCGCGAGCGTCGCGCTGCCGGCCCCGCGGAGCGCCGCGGTCACCGGCGAGGAGGCGCACGTCACGGGGCTCGTGAGGAAGCCCGACTTGTTGATCTGCAGCCCCAGCTGGCGCAGGTGCAGCGGCACGCCCTTCTGCTCGGTCGGGACGTTGGCCACGACGTCGATGCCGTAGTCCGATGGGCGGAGCCTGACCGAGGCGATGGTGATGACCTTGCCGAGGTCGACCGGGCCCACGACGGCAGGCAGCTCGACGGCGATGCCGACGACGTCACCGGCGGTCGGCGCGTCGGTGAGGTAGAGGCTGCCGGCGAACGACCCGGGCGCGGTGCCCTGGCCGGCGAGCGCGGTGACGTCGCCGATCTTGGACGCCACGGCGCACGTGCCGGCGTTCGCTGCGGCGATCGAGCAGCGCGTGGCGCCGGCGATGTTGGCGAGCATGCCGGCCGGCAGACTGAGGCTGATGCGGTCCAGCGCGCGATGGCGCACCGGCACGCCGATCGTGGTGGTCATGGCGGTGCTCGCGCCGGCCGCGTAGGACGAGAAGGTGGTGGCGAAGGTCGGCGAGAAGCTGGCGGCGTCGGCGCAGTTCTGGTCGATGGTCAGCGTTGCGCTCGGCGTGGCGTTGGCCCCCGAGTGCGGCGTCATCACCGACGAACCAGCGGGCGTGCCGCAGACGCGCGGCATCGAGAGCACCGGGTTGGTGCCGCCGCGCAGCGCCATCGAGAAGCTCGTGAAGTTGACCGGCGGGATGCCGTCGAACGTCGCCGTGGTCGCGCCGGTCGTCTCGTTCACGTCGAGGAAGCCCTCGAGCTTGACGCGGGCGCGGGCGCCGTAGTCGTCCGAGACGGCATCCAGGAGCACGCGGGCGGTGTGGCCGCCGACGGCGGTGCCGAGGTAGACGTTGCCCGCCAGGCGGCCGATGCTCGGCGTCTGGATCACGACCGAGCCCACGTTCGACCCGGCCGGGCAGGTCGGCGCGGCGAAGGTCGACTTCGCGAACTGCGCGTCCGAGCAGCCGGTCAGGGCGCCGTCGCTGTTGGCCGAGGGCGACAGCGACACGCCGGTCGGCAGCGTGACGGCGATCGTCTTGGGCGGCGACTGGAGAACCGACGCCGTGGATGCCGGCTGGGTGACCGTCGTGGTGAAGGAGGACGCGCCGCCGGCCGAAGCGGGCGTCGCGGCGAACGCGAGCGAGGGGGCAAAGGCCATCGAACCGCAGCCGGTGACGGTGATCGGCGAGCTGACGGTGCGGCTGGTGCCCTGCGCCGAGCCGAACTGGCCCTGAACCGTGTTGCCCGTGCAGACGGGCGGGTTGAGCAGGAAGTTCGCCTTGTTGAAGGTGAGCTGCAGCGACTGCTGGTCGAGCTGGATCCCGCGAACCTGGTCCGGGATCGTCGCAACGACGTCGACGCCGAAGTCGGGGCGCAGCACGAGCTTGGCCTGGATCGCGACGTTGCCAACGAAGATCGGCCCGACCTGCATCGGGACGTTGATGTAGAGCCCGGCGATCGAGCTGGAGTCGGGCGCGTCGGTGAGGTAGACGTTGCCCGTGAAGCTGCCTGGGCCGGTCTGCCCGGCGACCGCGAGGACGCTGCCCACCTGCGTACCGACGGCACACGTGTTGGCCTGCGCCTGGGCGATGGTGCAGCGCGCCTGGCCCTGGAGCATCGCGATCATGCCCGGCGGCAGCGAGACCGTCGTCGACGTGAGCGCCTCGTCGCCGACCGGAATCCCGATCGTGGTGACGCCCGTCGTAGTCGCGCCGGCCGTGTTCGGCGAGGTCGTCATGCCGATGGTGGGGTTGAAGCGGCCTGCTCCGCCGCAGTTCGTGGTGACGGTGTAGTTGCCGCTGCGGCTCAGCGGCGTCGTCGAGGAGTAGCTCGTCAGGTCGGCGTCGCCGGTGTAGGTGCCGCACAGCCGCGGCTGGCGGACGGCCTGCGACGGCGAGGTGCGGAACGTGAAGTTGAAGCTCTTGACCGGCTGCGCGGGGAGGTTGTCGAGCGTGGCGGTCATCTCGCCGGTGGCCGGGTCGACCTCGACGCGCGCCTGCAGCTTGACGCGCACGGCGTCGGCCGCGGCGCCCATCTCGGCCACCATGAAGAGGCGGATGATGTCGTTGGGCCCGGCCTGGGGCTGGGCGAGGAAGACGTCGCCGCTCAGCGCGCCGACCAGCGGTGAGTCCAGGACGACGTTGCCGACGTCGGCGCCGGCCGGGCAGGTGTCGGCGGCGAGCGAGTTCAGGCTGAACTGCGCGTCGGAACAGGCCGCGAGGGTGCCATCCGACTTCGTCGAGCCCGTCAGCGAGATGCCGGGCGGCATGTTGACGACCGTCCGTTTGAACGGCGAGCCGACCTTGGCGTCGGTCGGGTTGTAGGGCTGGGTGACGTTGACGTTGAACGCGGTCGCCGTGTGCGCGGCGGTGCCTGCGGGGCCGAACGCCAGCGACGGGTTGTACGGCGCCGTGTTGCAGTTGGTCGGCGTGTAGGAGCGGTTCGCCGTGTAGGAGGCGCCGGTGTAGCCGACGCCGGCGTAGGCGCGGACGACCGTCGTGGCCGGGATGCACTCGGCCGGGTTGAACATGAAGCCGTTCCCCGACCCGCCGCCGCCGACGCGGCCGTACAGCGTCATCCGCATGCGGTTGACGTCGACGTCGACGCCCATGCCGAAGAGGTCGGCGGTCGCGGTGTTCGGGACGTTGTTGACGAACGCCGTGATGCCGTAGCTCGACGTGTCGCGGATGCGCATCGTGCCGACGATGAAGAGGGGCCGTGCGGCCGGGTCGTCGGCGACGATGCCGATGCGCGCCGCTTCCGTCCCGGTGGTCGCCAGGCGGTAGATGCCGCCGACGGCGTTCACGTCGATGTTGATGAAGCCGATCGCGACGGCCTTGCCGTTGACCAGCACTTCACCGATCTTGGAGCTGGCCGCGCAGTTGTCGTCGTTGAAGTTCGCGTCGGAGCAGATCGTCGCGTTCTGGACGGCCCCGAGCTGGCCTTTCGGCAGGTCGAACTGCATCGAGCGCGGCGACTGGTCGTCGTTGTCGGCGCCGAAGGTCGAGTCGATGACCATGTTGCTGTACGCCATCGCCGACGGATCCGTCGGAGAGGCCGTCGGGAGCGCAGCCGTCAGCGCAGCGCTCGCCGGAGCGGCGAAGCCGAGCACCATCGCGAAGGTCGCCAGCAGCACGGCAGCTGCATGGGAAAAGTGGCGGGGGTGAGGAGAGCGCAACCGGACCAACTCGCGAGCGAACACGGAACGAGCGGGCCACAGGGCCCGCGATTGCTCCATGAATCGGTGTTCATGATTTGGTTCTGAAGTAGGGACTCGGTGTGTGCGCAGCCCCTACTTGGGCGTAAATCGCCTGTTATCGGGGTGTTGATACCCGTAGACCAGCGCGTTTGTACGCCAAACGCTGGTGCTTTGTCCGAAGTTGGACGCCCCGGCTCAACGCGTCATCTCGTTGAGAGGTGACGTCCAGAGTCGACGGAGGTATGAGGCTGTAGCGCCTATTCGGCCCGCGGCGGCCACTCGAGCTGTGCCGGTTCCAAGGCGGCGCCGGCCCAGTCGGCGTAGGCGACCTCAGTCGATTCGGTGGGCTCCGGCGACGACGCCCCGTGCGTCGCGGCCAGCTCGCTGACCGGGTAGAACGACCGCATGTCGGGGTGCCGCGCGCCCATCATCAGGATCGCGCACGGCCCCTCCCCCGCCCCGACGAAGGTGTGCGGTACGCCGGCGGGCACGTGCAGGAAATCCCACGGCCCGAGCTCGCGCTGATGCCCGCCGAGGATCGCTAGGCACCGGCCGCTGAGGACGAGGAAGTGCTCCTCGCTGTTCTCCGCGTGGAAGATCGTGCTCGGCTGCCCCGGCTCGAGCACCCGCAAGTTCACGCCCACCTCCTGAAACGGGAACTCGGGCCGCTCGAAGCGGGTCCACGTGCCCGCCACCGGATGGCGGACGGTCGGGGCGTCGGCCACGTTGACGACGTACCACGGCTGCGGCGTGCTCATAGCGCGCACCCTACGAGGCAGCGCACGGCTCCGGGTTTGCCACCAACGCTTGGTGGTGAACCCGGAGCGGTGCCAGTCAGGGTGCCCGGCACGGCGCCCTGCGCGCCCCCTGGGAGCACCTAGGCGGGCGCGGCCGCCTACGTCGTTACGGCGCCGTCGGGCTCGGACTCGGGCTCGGGCGCGAGATCGCCGGCAGCGCGGGGGCTCGCGTCGCTGCGGGAGCCGGCCGCGATCTCCGCGGCGGAGGTGTCGTGCGGGTGATGGCACGCGGCGCTGCCGCCGTCGTCGTACTGCCAAAGCGGCGGCTGCGTCGTCTTGCAGACGTCGGTGGCTCGCGGGCAGCGCGGGTGGAAGTGGCAGCCGCTCGGCGGGTCGATCGGCGACGGCAGCTCGCCGATGAGCTGCGGCCGCTCGCGCTTGCGGCGCGTCGGGTCGGCAATCGGCACGGCAGCAAGCAGCGCCCGCGTGTAGGGATGCCGGGGCTTGGCGAAGAGCGTGCTCGTGGGCCCGCTCTCCACGATCCGGCCGAGGTACATCACGACGACCCGGTCGGCGACCTGCCGCACGATCGAGAGGTCGTGCGCGACGAACAGCTGCGCGAGCCCAAGCTCGCGCTGCAGGTGCACGAGCAGGTTGACGAGCTGCGCCTGCACCGACACGTCCAGGGCGCTGACGGGCTCGTCTGCCACGAGAAGATCAGGGTTCGTCGCCAGCGCGCGGGCCACGCCGACGCGCTGGCGCTGACCACCCGACAGCTCGTGCGGGAACCGCGACAGGTGGTCCTCCCCCAGGCCGACCTGCTCGAGCGCCTGCAGCGCCTGTGCGCGCTGCTCGCCACGCGGCACACCGCGGGCCTCAAGGGCGTCGCTCACGATCGTGGAGACGCGGCGCCGCGGGTTGAGCGAGCCGAACGGATCCTGGAAGACCATCTGCATCCGCGTGCGCTGCGGGCGCAGCGCCCGCTGCGACAGCGTCGTGATGTCTTGGCCGTCGAGCACGATGCGGCCGCCCGTCGGGTCGATCAGACGCATCGCGGTACGGGCAAGCGTCGACTTGCCGCAGCCCGACTCGCCCACAAGGCCGACGGTCTCGCCACGGTCGATGTGGAGGGTCACGTCGTCGACGGCACGCAGCTTGCCCTTCGGCACGTCGAACTGCTGCTCGACGTGGTGGAGCTCGAGGAGGTGCTCAGCCATGGTCCGGATGCTCCGTCGCGTCGGCGGTCTCGTCGATCAACAGCGCGGTCTCCGCTTCGTCGGTGAGGTGCAGGCCGATCGTGCCGTCTGGCCCGACGCGCTTGCTGCGCTTCTGATCGATGCTGAGCCAGCAGCGGTCGAGGTGGCCGGGCGTCGCCGCCTCCAGCGGCGGCAGCTCGGCACAGCGGTCGAAGCGGTGCGGGCAGCGCGGCTGGAACGGACATCCAGGTGGCAGCGCCCGCGGCGACGGCGGCGCGCCGCCGATCGTCGGCAGGTACTCCGGGCGGTCGCCGATGATCGGCGGGATCGCCCCGATGAGGCCCCACGCGTAGGGGTGGCGGGGGTCGGCGAACAGCTCCTCGCAGGTCGCCTGCTCCACGATCCGTCCGCCGTACATCACGGCGACCTCGTCGGCCGTCTCCGCGACCACGCCGAGGTCGTGCGTCACGAGCATCACCGCCATGCCGCGGTCGTCGCGCAGCGTCAACATGAGGTCGAGGATCTGCGCCTGCACGGTCACGTCGAGGGCCGTCGTCGGCTCGTCGGCAATCAGCAGCTCCGGGCTGCACGAGAGCGCCATCGCGATCATCACGCGCTGCCGCATACCGCCGGAGAACTCGTGCGGATAGCTGCCTGCGCGCTCGGCTGGCCGAGGGATCCCCACGTCGCCCATCGCGTCGATGGCGAGCTTGCGCGCCTGCGCCTTGCTCACGTCTTCGTGGGCGAGGATCTGCTCGGCGATCTGGTCGCCGACGCGGTGCACCGGGTTCAGCGAGCTCATCGGGTCCTGGAAGACCATCGCGATCCGTTTGCCCCGCACCTTCTGCAGCTCGCGCTCGGTCGCGCCGAGCAGGTCGATGCCGTCGAACACCGCTCTGCCGGTGATCGTCGTGCCGGGGCCGCGGGTCAGGCCGAGCAGCGTGAGCGCCGAGACGGACTTGCCCGAGCCCGACTCCCCCACCACCGCGAGGACCTGGCCGCGGTCGACGGAGAGCGTCACGCCGCTCACGGCCTGCACCTGGCCCGCCTCGGTCGCGAACCGCACGCCGAGCTCTTCGACCTGCAGCAGCGGCGCGGCGGCCGGCTCGCTCGGAGGCGGCTTCTGCAGCGGCGCGGTCATCGGCGGATCCGAGGGTCGAGGAAGGCGTAGAGAATGTCGATGACCGCGTTCAGCACGACGATCACGGTCGCTCCGAACAGCGTGATCGCCAGCACCGGCGGCACGTCGAGCGTGCCGACTGAGTCGGCGAAGTACGCGCCGACCCCGTCGAGGTTGAAGACGCTCTCGGTGATCACCGCGCCGCCGCCCAGCAGCAGGCCCACGTCGAGGCCCCACAGCGTAAGTGTGGGAATCAGCGCCAGGCGCAGGCCGTGGCGGCTGATGACCCGGCGCTCCGAGAGGCCCTTGGCACGGGCCGTCCGCACGTGGTCGGAGCGCAGCGTTTCGACCATGTCGCCGCGGAGCACGCGCGAATAGATGCCGATGAACAGGATCGAGAGGACGGTCCACGGTGCGATCAGGTGCCACAGCCACTGGCCGAACCCGCCTTCGGAGATCTCGACGTAGCCGCCGTTCGGGATCAGCCCCAGCTCGGACCCGTAGTAACTGACCACGCCGCCGAGCCACATCACGGGCAGCGAGATGCCCACGACCGCGAGTCCGTTGATCCCCCGGTCGGCGGCCGAGTTTGGGCGCAGGGCGCTGAACACCCCGAGCACGACGCCGCCCAGCAGCATCAGGATCGCAGCGCCGGCCGCCAGGGCCGCCGTGCGTGGGACGCCTTCGACGATGCGGTCGACCACGTTCTCGCGTGTGGAGTACGAGATGAGGTCGCCGCTGAGGACCTTCTTCATCGTCGTGACGTACTGCGTGGTCAACGGCTTGTCGAAGTCCCACTCCTTGCGGATCGCCTCGATCTGCACATCGGTCGGGTTCTTGCCGGCCATTCGCACGGCGGGGTCGTCGCCCGGGATCACGTTGAAGATCGTGAACACGAGCACCGAGACCGCGAACAGCACGAGCACCATCGCGGCGAGCCGCTTGACGATGAAGAAGATCACCGGCCCGGCGCCTCGGTGGTCGTGACGACGCCGCGCGGATCGAGCGCCTCGCGGACGGTGTCGCCGACGAGGTTGAGCGACAGGACCGTGGCCGCGAGCACGGCGCCCGTGACGAGCGTGAGGTGCGGGGCGGAGACAAGCACCTGGGTGCCGTCGGCGATCAGCGTGCCCCACGACGAGTTCGGGCTCTGCACGCCGGCGCCGAGGAAGGACAGCGCTGCCTCATAGGCCACGGTCTGCGCGATCACGATCGGCCCGAGGACGAGGAAGCTCGTCAGCAGGTTCGGCAAGATCTCGCGGCGCATGATCCGCGCCGAGCCGAAGCCTTGCGAGCGCGCGGCTTCGACGAACGGCCGCTCGCGGAGCGAGAGCACCGCACCGCGGATCGGCCGCGCCACATAGACGATGTTGACCACGCCGATGATCAGCGCGGGCAGCCACAGCGAGTCCCCGGCGATCTCGATGGGACCGATGTCGAGGCCACCGAGCGCGGTGGCGACGCCGAGCGCGATGCCGAGCAGCAGCACCGGCGTGGCCCAGAGCACGTCGAGACCGCGCGAGATGATCGCGTCGGTCCAGCCGCGGAAGAAGCCGGCGAGCGTGCCGAGGATCCCGCCGACGATGAGGCACAAGCTCATCGCGACGAACGCGATGAAGAGCGAGTTGCGCCCGCCGTACAGCAGGCGGACCATCAGGTCGCGACCCGTGCGGTCGGCGCCCATGAAGTAGCGCGACTGGAAGGTCGGCCCGATCGGGACGCCGTCGAACGAGACGACGTCGACCTTCTCGCCGCCCTTCTCGATCTGGTCGGTCAGGTGGGTCGTCGCCGGCCCGGTCTTCGCCACGTGCTCCGCGTAGAGCGGCGCCGCGAGGCTCGACAGCAGGATGGCGAAGAACACCACCACGGCCGCCAACGCGACCTTGCTCCGGCGGATCGCACGCAGCGCGACGCGCAGTGGCGTCGCGGAGGTCGCGACCGCGGTGGGAGCGTCGGCCGGTGCTGCCCCCGCGGGG
>JAEZDB010000214.1 GCA_023429855.1 Actinomycetes bacterium | reverse complement strand
AGCTTGCAGGGGACGTTGAAGGTGCCCGGGTCGCCGTCGATGTCGGCGTAGGGCTGACGGTCGATGTCGGTCGGCGGCGTGTTGAGACCTTCGACCGGGGTGCCGTCGTCGTAGTGGCCGTAGAGGTTGAGGATCAGCTCGGTGAGGATGATCTTCGCCTCGCCGGGCACGTCAAGCGTCAGCGACGGGGTCGTGCCGGAGGCGTTGAGCACGAGCGGGTTGGGGATCGGCGGAACGACCGTGTAGGGCTCCACGTCGATCGGGACGCGCACGTTGACACCCGAGCCGTCGGGCAGCACCACGCGCGCACGTGAAGCGGTGCCCTTGCCGGGCTTCTGCGCCTCGGTCACGCCACCGACCTCATGAAGGCCCTCAACCAGACCAAGGCCCTGTGCGGTCGTGCCGCCAGCCGACGCCTTCGCCGTGATCGCGAACGCCTCGGTCGGCTCGCCGACAGGCCAGCGATCGGGGATGTCGAGCGTGATGTCGAGCGAGAGCGGCTGGGTGCCGATCAGCGGGAACTTGCAGCGGTAGTCAAGCTTGGCCGTTTGAGCAGCCTGGGCCGTGGACGCGCCGAACGCGGCGAGAGTGGCGGCGCCGGTCACTGCCAGCACGCCCACCTTGCGGGACTTCAGAGACACGTTTCCTCCTGGGGTTCGTCTACGCGCGAGACGGCGCGAGACGGAACGGACACGAGGCGACCAGGAACTCGGGCGCCTCGACGTGCACCGTAGCGTGTGATCGCCAGCACTGTCCAGTGCATCACTGGTCAACGTGGTTACCACATCGTCGCGAATTTTCGGTACATGCGTAGCCCCGACCACCGATCGGCCGAGGCCGGGGAGCGGCCAGCGTTGGCCAGAAGTGGACCGGTTAGACCGGATGCGCCGGGTTTCCGTATGGATCGGCCGATAATTGTGAACTCAGGGCGAAACCTAGGGTCCAGACCCTAAAGCGCTGATGCACCAGGCCGATGACCGTGCCAATGCGCGACTCATCCAACCTGTCGATTTGCCCGTTTCTCTGGGCACTTCTGGCCACGTTGGGCACGCTCTTCGCTGCGGCAGCCCCGGCCCAGGCGTCGATCGACCCGCCCTTCCCGATCACCGAGTCGTTCGCGAACTCCAGCGCTGCGGGCTGGACCCTCGGCGGCTCTGCGACCCTTACGGCGCCCGGCACGGACTCCGCGGGCAACGGCTGGCTGCGCCTCACGTCGGCGACGACCAACCAGGCCGGCTACGCGTTCTACGACACCGCGTTCCCGTCGAGCAAGGGCGCCGCAGTCGAGTTCGACTACGCGACCTACGGCGGCAGCGGCGCCGACGGCCTCACCTTCTTCCTCTACGACGGCGCCACAACTGCAGCGCAGTTTCAGATCGGCGCCTTCGGCGGCTCGCTCGGTTACGCGCCCTGCTCCAACGGCTCCAAGCCGGGCCTCAACAACGCGTACATGGGCGTCGGCTTCGACGAGTTCGGCAACTTCACGAACCTCACGAGCAGCTGCGGCGTGCCCGGCGGCAACACCGCGCGCCCGAACTACGTCTCGGTGCGCAGCGGCGAGGCGGCGAACTACAACCTGCTCGCGACCGCCGCGACGACCCAAGCGCTCACGGCCTCCCGCGCCAATGCCCGCCACGTGACGATCTCGGTCCTGCCGAACGGCAAGCTCAACGTCTACATCAAGTACCCCGACGGGACGTTCCAGCACATCGTGAGCGACCTGCAGCTCCCGACGGCCCCGTCGACCCTGAAGCTCGGCTTCGCCGGCTCCACGGGCGGCAGCACCAACATCCACGAGATCCACAACACGAAGGTCGTCAAGCCGACCGACATCAGCACGACCGTGACCGACGGCGGCGCCGGCAAGCCCCGCGCGGGCGCCAACACCTGGACGGCCGTTGTGACAAACGCGGGCGCCAACGACACCAACTCCGGCACGTTCGTCGCCACGACCGGCGCGCAGAGCCTCACCGGCGTGACCTGGACCTGCACCGCCTCGGCTGGATCGAGCTGCGGCGCCGCGACGAGCGGCTCGGGCCTCCCGAACGTGACGACCGGCGGCCTGCTGCCGAGCGGCACGCTCACCTTCCAGATCACCGGCACTCCGGCGACCGGCACGAACTACGCGCAGATGAGCGTCGACGCGCAGCCGACCGGCGACACCGGCGACCTCACGCCGACGAACAACACTGCGACCGATACCAGCGACCTCACCCCGGAGTTCGACGCCCAGCCGACCTTCTCGCTCGCGGCAAACGGCACCGCGACCGCGACCACGACCAACGCGCGCGGCGGCAACGTGACCTACGCCAACCGCTGGCAGCGCTGCGACCCGAACGGCAGCAACTGCGTCGACATCGCCGGCGCGACGAACACGACGTACACGACGACCACCGCCGATCGCGGTTTCACGATCCGCTTCACGCGCACGGCGACCAACACCGCCGGCTCGACGCTCTCGGCCAGCGCGCACTACGCGCCGCTGCCGACGACGAACCTGGTCACGGCGCCGAGCGGCGCAACGACGTCGACGTCGGCGTCGCCGACCTTCAACACCCCGACCTCCGGCGCGACCCTCGAGTGCAAGCTCGACGCCGGCGCCTGGGTGGCCTGCACCTCTCCGCGCTCGCTCACCGGCCTCGCCGAAGGCAGCCACACCTTCTCCGTGCGCGCGGTCTACGGCGGGCTGTCGGACGACACGCCCGCGACGGCGACCTGGACCGTCGACACGACGGCCCCGAACACGCAGGTCACCTCGCAGCCCGCCGCCAACGAGCCGTCGACTTCGGCGAGCCTCGGCTTCACGGGCACCGACGCCGGCGGCTCGGGCGTAGCCTCCTACGAGTGCCGCATCGACAACGGCGCCTGGGGCGCCTGCACCTCCGCCAAGTCCTACACGGGCCTCGCGCAGGGCAACCACACCTTCGACGTGCGCGCGATCGACGCGGCCGGCAACGCCGACGGCTCGCCCGCGTCCTCCACCTGGCGGGTCGACACGGTCGACCCGAGCACCACGCTCCTCACCAACCCCGCGGCGAACTCGAGCTCGACGACGGGCAGCTTCACCTTCAGCGGCGCCGACCCCGGCGGCTCGGGCGTGAGCGCGTTCGAGTGCCGCCTCGACGGGGGTTCCTGGTCGACCTGCACGACCCCGAAGGCCTACACGGGCCTGGCTGACGGCTCGCACACGGTCGACGTCCGCTCGGTCGACGGCGCCGGCAACAAGGACGCGACGCCCGCGTCCCACGCCTGGATCGTCGACACGGCGGCGCCGACCACGCACATCACGTCGCAGCCCGCAGCCGACACCACCTCGACCTCGGCGAGCCTCGGCTTCACGGGTACCGACGCCGGCGGCTCGGGCGTGGCCTCTTACGAGTGCCGCCTCGATGGCGGGTCGTGGGCGGCCTGCACGTCGCCGAAGTCCTACGCGGGCCTCGCGCAGGGCAACCACACCTTCGACGTGCGCGCGATCGACGCAGCCGGCAACACCGACGCGACGCCCGCTTCCTCCACGTGGCGGGTGGACACGACCGCGCCCGACACCGCGATCGACACCAAGCCGGCTGCCAACTTCGGCTCGACCACCGGCAACTTCACCTTCTCCGGCGCTGATCCCTCGGGCTCCGGCGTCGCGTCGCTGCAGTGCCGCCTCGACGGCGGTTCGTGGACGGCTTGCACGACGCCGAAGGCCTACACCGGCCTGGCCGACGGCTCGCACACCGTCGACGTGCGCGCGATCGACACGGCGGGCAATATCGACGCCTCGCCCGCGTCCTACACCTGGACGGTCGACACGGCCGCACCGACGACCTCGCTCGGCACGACGCCGCCTGCTGACTCGTCGAGCACCGACGCGACTTTCACCTTCGGCGGCAGCGACCCGGGCGGCTCCGGCGTCGGGTCGTTCGAATGCCGCCTCGATGGAGGCGCCTGGGGCCCGTGCACTACGCCGCGGACCTTCACCGGCCTCGCCGACGGCGACCACACCTTCGAGGTCCGCGCGGTCGACTCGGCCGGCAACGCCGACGGCTCGCCGCAAAGCTACACGTGGACCATTGACACCGCGGCGCCCAACACCACGATCGCGACGCACCCGGCGTCGTCCGACGACAGCGCCGACGCCACGTTCACCTTCAGCGGCACCGACGGCTCCGGCACTGGCGTGGCCGCCTACGAGTGCCAGCTCGACGGCGGTGCGTGGAACCCATGCACCTCGCCGAAGGACTTCACGGGCCTGGCCGACGGCTCGCACACCTTCGCCGTGCGCGCGATCGACGCCGCGGGCAACACCGATCCGACGCCCGACGGCTTCACGTGGACCGTCGACACCGCCGCGCCGAACACCTCGCTGACCAGCACGCCGCCTGCGGTGAGCGGTTCGACGACCGGCGCGTTCGCCTTCACCGGCACCGATGGCAGCGGCTCCGGCTCCGGCGTCGCCAGCTACGAGTGCCGTCTCGACGCCGGCGCCTGGGTGCCTTGCACCTCGCCGCACTCGTACTTCGGCCTCGCCGAGGGCGGGCACACGGTCGACGTGCGGGCGATCGACACCGCCGGCAACCTCGACGCGACGCCGGCGTCCTTCACGTGGACGGTCGACACCTCCGGTCCGAACACGACGATCACCTCGCATCCGGCAGCGGCGACCAGCGCCACGACCGGCGCCTTCACCTTCTCCGGCGACGACGGCACCGGCGGCGGCGTGGCCTCCTACGAGTGCCAGGTCGACGGCGGCGCGTGGACCGCGTGCACCGCGCCCAAGCAGTACACAGGCCTCAGCGAGGGCTCGCACACGTTCAAGGTGCGGGCGATCGACTTCGGCGGCAACCCCGACGCGTCGCCCGACGCGTTCACGTGGGTAGTCGACACCACCGCGCCGACGACGACCCTGAGCGGCACGCCGGCCTTGGTCGCCACGTCGTCCGACGCCTCCTTCACCTTCACCGGCGGCGACCCGGGTGGCACGGGCGTGAGCTCGTTCGAATGCCGCCTGGATGGCGGCGCTTGGTCGGCCTGCGCGTCGCCCAAGGACTTCACTGGCCTGGCCGACGGCGAGCACACCTTCGAGGTGCGCGCCAAGGACGCCGCTGGCACCGTCGACGCCAGCCCGTCGTCCTACAGCTGGACGATCGACACCGCCGGCCCGCCCGCCACTCCCGAGGCCCCGGCGAAGCCTACGGCGAGCCGCCGCCCGGAGCTGACGCTCACGACCGAACCGAACGCCACCATCGAGATCAAGATCGACGGCGTCGTCGTCGGCACCGCCACAGCAGACGCGACTGGCAAGGCGACGTTCACGCCGCCGAGCGACCTCTCCGACGGCACCCACCAGGTCGTGGTGGTCGGCATCGACACGCACGGCAACCGCGGCACCCCTTCGGCCCCCGCGCCGTTCAAGGTCGCGGCGACGCCGCCGGCGAAGCCGAGCATCCCGAGCTCGCCGGCGCCGGTGTCGTCCGACCAGAGCCCGGTCTTCACGCTCGACCGCGACGCGGCGTCGGACGGCGCCGCCACCTTCGAGTGCCAGCTCGACGGCGGCGCCTGGGCACCGTGCCCGGCCACGGTCACGTTCCCGGACCTGCCCGACGGCACGCACACGCTGACCGTCCGCGAGGTCAACGAGGCCGGCGTCCCCGGTGGCGAGCGTGACTACACGTGGACCGTCGACGCGACCAAGCCGGCGCTGCCGGTCTACGTCGTCGCGCCGCCGGCGACGACCCCCGAGAGCGCCGCCCGCTTCGACCTCGACACCGAACCGGGTACCACACTGCGGTGCTCCGTCGACGGCGGCGAGTTCGTCGACTGCACCACCGGTCTCGACCTCTCCAGCCTCGCCGAGGGCTCGCACACGATCCGCGCGATCGCCACCGACTCGGCTGGCAACGACTCGGCCATCGCGTCGTACGACTGGAAGGTCAGCAAACCGCTGGCCGCCGAGAGCTCTGCGCAGCTCACCGCGCGCCTGGCGACGAAGACGATCATCCACGCCAACAAGCGCATGACGATCATCTGCCGCCTCTCGCAGGGCTCGACCGTGCAGACCTGCGACGGCCAGGCCTACGCCCGCCTGCGCGGCAAGCTCGTGGTCGTGGCGACCGGCAAGCGGACGCTGAACAAGACCGGCTCGCTCAGCGCGGGCGTGCGCGTGAAGCTGAACAACGCCGGTTTGGCGGCGCTGAAGCGCAACCCGGGCGGGCTCAAGGTGAGTGTGCGGATGACGAGCAAGACCCGCGAGGGCCGCACGCTTACCACCCGCGTGAACACGAAGATCTACCCGGCGCGCAAGACCGCCCACCTCGTCCTCTCGCCGGTCGACAGCACGAAGGCGTTCGGCCCCGGCGGCAAGCTGCGCAAGCAGCTCACGGCGATCCGCAAGAACATCGACGGCGCCAAGAGCGTCTTGTGCGTGGGCCACACCGACAAGTTCGGGACGACCGCGCAGGGCCTCGCCAACGCGAAGGCGGCCTGCGGCGAGCTGCAGAAGCTCGGGCTGAAGGCCAAGTTCTCGACGCAGTCCAAGGGCAGCACGGCACCGCTGGCGACGAACCAGACGGCGGCTGGTCGTGCAAAGAACCGCCGCGTGAAGCTGCTCGTCCGCTTCCCGTAGCCGCCCGTCTCGACGCTCGCCACCGTAGGGTGGCGGGCGTGACCGACGCTGCCCCTGAGCACCATCGCCGGAGCGAGACGCGCGAGCGCCTGCGCGACGCGAACTTCGCCGGCGCGATCTACGGCCAGATCATCGTCCTGTCGGTGCTCGCGGCGCTCGGTCCGCGCGCCGACGACGCGTCGACCGTCGCGGTCACGGTGCTCAGTTCGCAGCTCGTGTTCTGGCTGGCGCACGGCTACGCCGAGCTGATCTCCCAGCACGTGCAGCGCGACCAGCGGCTTACGTGGTCGCAGGTGACGGGCGTGCTCGAGCATGAATGGCCGCTCGTGCAGGCCGCGATCCCCACGCTCGTCTTGATGATCCTGTCGGGCCTCGGGCTGTTTGAGGCGCGCCTCGGCGTCTACATCGCGCTCGGTCTCGGCGTCGCCCAGCTGTTCGCGTGGGGCTACTACGTCGGCGGCAAGAGCGGCCGGTCGCCGTTTCGCCAGGTGCTCGTTGCGCTTGTGTCTGGAGCGATCGGCCTCATCATGGTGATCCTCAAGCTCGCGCTCCATCACTGAGCGGCGCGCAAGCAGGGCCGCACGCCCGTCTGCGCGGCAGCGCGGGGACTACGCGGCGCTGGCGGCCGGGCGCTGGTGATCAGCGACGTTGATGATCACCATCGTGGTGAGCATCTCGGTGGCCGTGTCGATCAGCTCGGGGAAGCGGTCGGTCTCGCCGCGGTCGACGTGGCTGACGACCAGCTCGAGGAACGCGCCGATGATCCCGCGGGCGACGAGCGGAGAGAGCGGCCGAGACGTGATGTCGGGGTAGGCCTCGCGGCCCTGGTCGACGACGCTGCAAAGCATCGCGCCGAACATGTCCATCGCCTCGTCGCGGGCGAGGCGGGCCTCTTCGCTGAGCGTGGCGAGCTCGACGAGGATCGCGTGGCTGAGCCGCGGCTGCGCCATCAGGATGCTGAAGTACGTCTCAAAGCCCTTGCGCATCACTTCGACCCAGGGCCGGTCGAAGGTGATCGACGCGCGGACCGTCTCCATCACGGCGAACGTGACCTGCCGGTGCAGCTCCAGGAAGCACTCCTCTTTGCTGGAGAACTCCGCGTAGAAGGTGCGCAGCGACGTGCGAGCCTCCCTGGCGATGTCGGCGACCTTCGTCCCGCCGAAGCCCTCGCGGGCGATCACGACGGCCAGAGCCGTGAGCAGCTGCTGGCGCGTCTCCGACGGCGCCTCTGGCGCCTCGCTGCTTCCGGGCGACTGCGGGGCGAGCACGACGCGCGGCGCGCGCGCCTGCATGACCGCCTGCGCGACGGCGGCCTGCGAGAAGTCGATGGCGCCGGCCGTGGTGACGTCGGCGTGCATGTTGCGGTCCATCATCCGCAACGCGGCGCCGGCCAGGCTGGCGTCGATGGCGGCGACGGCGTCTTGCGGGACGACCACCTGGTAGCGGCGGACCGACGCGTCGAGCGCGGCGTAGAGGATGCCCTGCTCGGTCGCTTGGCCGGTGAGGACGACGCGGCGCACACCGCGCGCCTGAAGCAGGTCTTCGAGCTGGGAGCGGTCGAAGGCCGAGGGGCGGCTCGTGACCACCACCGGGTCGCCCGGCTGCGGCAAGACGCTGTCGAGCAAGGCGCCGAGGCCGTGCTTGCGGGCCGACTCGATGAGCTCCTCCGCGGTGGCGCCCCAGCGGCCCTTGTGGTTCTCCACGTAGATGACCGGCACGCTCGCCGAGCGCGCGCGGCGAAGCAGGTCGGCGATGACCGGCACGGCCTTGGGCGCGGTGCGGCGCAGGGCGCGGCCGTCGCCTCCGTCGAGCGAGGTGAAGAGGTCGAGCACGAGCAGTGCGGTGACGTCGCGGCGTGTTTGGGGCTCGGTGAGCTCGGTGTGCGATGCGGTGGACACGGGATGGACCAGCCTGGGGGGACGTCGGCAGAAGGTACTCCACCACCCGGGTAGTCAAAGGCCAGTTTCGCGGATCGCGCGAGCCGGAGCAAACCCGAGCCGGTACTCACGAGTCCGGCCGAACGCTACGGCGAACTGACCGAACGTCAGATACTCGGATTACCGGTGTACTGTGGGCTGAACGGGTGTTTACTCGCCGTCAGTAGGGTTGTTGACGGGGTGTCGAATTCGGCACGACAGAAGGCAGGTCGCGCCTGCGTGGTGTCGCCGCGTTCGTCGTACGGGTGTGCCGATACCGCGCCGCTACGGTCTGAAGTAGGTTCGCTCTGATGGCTGCCCCGGACACGATCGACGACTACCTTTCCGGACTACCAGACGACGCCCGAGCGATCGTGAGCGGCGTCTGCGATGCCGTGCGCCGCGGGGTTCCCGGGGCCGAAGAGTGCGTGCGTTACGGCATGCCGGCGTTCATGTATCCAGGGTCTGGGGCTCGCTACGCGTTGCACGTGGGCGGGTGGAAGCGCCACGTCGGCATCTACCCGGTGGGCGAGCTGCCGGACGACCTCGAAGCCGAGGTCGCGCCCTACCGCTCGAAGAAGGACTCGGTCACGTTCCAATACCGCGACGCCGTGCCGCTGGACCTGATCGAGCGGGTGGCTGCGGCGCTCGCGGCGCGCCACGCGGGCTGATGGCCGCCGCCGACATCGTGTTCTTCAAGCAGCCCGGCACGCGCTATCACTCGGTGCTGGACCGGACCGACGGTGTGCGCGTGCGACTGGAGGGCGGCAGCTGGAACAAGGTCGGCGGCTCCGCCGGGCGCGTGCCGCACGACATCGCGCACCTGCTCGTCGAGGAGGCGTTCGGCCTCGACCGCGGGCTCTGGGGCGTGCTCGCGGCCGGCGGCACCGTGCAGAACGCGAGCGTGATCGCCGGGCGTCAGCCTCCGCACGCCGCAGCTCGGGCGGAGGCGATCGTGGCGCCCGCGCGGGCGATGCTGCAACAGGCCGAGGTGCTCGTACGCGCCGTCGCCGACGCAGCGCTCGAGGCGCGCCCGCGCGACCTGTCGGCGTTTCGGGCCGCGTGTGGCGAACGGTGGTGGGTCGACGGCCTCACGGCCGACGAGCTCGAGCACACCTGCCAGGCGTTGCAGCACGCTGGCGAGGAGTGGGCGCAGGTCACCGAGGGCGGCCAGCACCACCGCCGGTGGGTGGAGCCGCACCGTCGCGCACACGGCCCACGGCCGCCGCGAGGCTGACCACGCCGACCGCGCCGAGGAGCGGCTGCAGGAAGCTCCGGACCCCGATCAGCCGCGCCTGGATCACGATCCACCCGACCTGCACGGCCCCGGCAGCGAGCGCCGCCAGCGTCGCCCGCGGACGACGTCGCAGGAGCTGGTTCGCCGCCCACAGGTTGATCGGCGCGTGCACGAGCCCGAGGATCAGCCCCGGCACGCGATAGGTCGTGAACGGCGTGCCGTCGAGCCACTCGCGAGGCCAGTCTTTGGCTCCGCCAAGGGCGTAGGCCGCGCCGCCGATCGCGTTCACGCCGACCACTGCGTCGAGCACGCCGAGGGCCACGTCGCGGCGACGTGAACCCGCGCTCGCCAAGGTGGCAGGGGACTCCGGGGTCATACGTCTCTCCGTTGAAACAGCTCGGTGCCGATCAAGGCCAGCAGCAGCCCGGCACCGGTGAGGCCGACGACATGGCCGGCATCCAGCCCCGACGAGATCGCCGAGCCGTAGAGCCGAAAGGCCGAGAGGTAGCGGACCTCCTCCCAGTCGGGCGCCAGCTTGCCGGCGATGTCGAGCACGTACATCGCGATGAGCGTGCCGAGCGCAATCCCCGACACGCGGCTTGAGCCGCGGGTGGCCCCGGCCGCGACGAGCGCGACGCCGCCGAAGAAGGTCGCCAGCGGCAGCACGTTCAGCACGCCGCGCGCGATGATCCACGCATCGACGCCGACGCCCGCGATCAGGCCCGCGAGAATGGTGAGGATCCACATCACGGCGAGGGCGCCCGCGAGCACCGCGACGGCCGCAGCAAACGACGACCAGGCCAGTGCGCGGCGCGGCAGCGGCATCGTGAGCCAGGTGTCGAGCTGCCCGGCGTCCTCGGCGCCGACGATCGGCCGGATGACCGAACTCACGACGAGCACGACGGCCGCAAGGGGCACGAGCAGCCCGAACAGCTCGCCGTCGACGTACTGCTCCACGGTGTTGAAACCGGTGACCCCGAAGGCCTGCATGACCGCCTTGGGGTAGGAGTTGACGAGCTCGCGGACGGTGTCTTCGAGCGACGGCCAGATCAGCACCATCAGCGCGCTCATCGCGCCCAGGGCGCCGCCCCAGGTCAGCGGCACCAGGCGCCGCTCGCGCAGCCGCTCTTGGAGCAGCACGGCAAAGGCGCTCATGCGTCGACCGGTTCGCGGTAGTACTGCAGGAACAGCTCGTCGAGCGACGGGCGGCTGATCTCGAGGTCGACCACGTCGGCCTGCGCGAGCGCGGCCACGAGCGGGCCCACGTCGCCCTGCACCTGGCAGACGACGCCCCCCGGCGTCAGCTCGACCTCGCTCACGCAGGGGACCCGGCTGAAGTCGACGGTCGGACGCCCTGCACGGAACTCGGCCGCCACATGCCGGAGCGCGCGGTTGCGCATCGCGGCCACGTCCTCGACGGCGATCAGCCGCCCGTCGCGGACCATGGCGACGCGGTCGCACACCGCCTGGACCTCGGTGAGCTCGTGCGAGGAGAGAAAGACGGTGGTGCCGCGTTCGCGTTCCTCGCGCAGCAGGGTGAGGAACTCCGCCTGCATCAACGGGTCGAGGCCGGCCGTCGGCTCGTCGAGCACGAGCAGCTCGGGCCGGTGGAACAGCGCGAGGATCAGCCCGACCTTCTGGCGGTTGCCGCGCGAGAGCTCGCCCGTCTTGCGCGTCAGGTCGGCGTGAAAGCGCGCGGCCAGCTCGTGGGCATAACGCAGATCCTCGACGCCGCGGAGCGCCGCGGCGATGCCGAGGGCGCGCTCGCCGGTCAGGTCGGGCGCGATCGCGAAGTCGCCCGCGAGGTTGCCGGTCCGCGCCCGAATGGCCAGGCTCTTGCGCTGGCAGTCGAGGCCGAAGATCTGCGCCGAGCCCGACGTCGGCCGGTGGAGGTCGAGCAACGTGCGGATCGTCGTCGTCTTCCCGGCCCCGTTCGGGCCGAGAAAGCCGAAGATCTCGCCGGACTCGACGGTCAGCGTGAGCTCGGTGACGCCCCGGCTCTTGCCGTAGCGTTTCGTGAGCTGCGTGCAGACGATGGCAGGGGAGCTGGCCGTCATCCGTTGGCGGCGGCCGTGGCGCTTGCGTCGGCGGTTGCCGTGCTGGCCGCTTCGGCGGTACCGCCGCGGGGCACGACGAGCACGGGGCACGGCGAGTGGTGGACTAGGCGGTCGGCCGTGCTGCCGAAGGCGATGCGGCCGGCGGCGCCCCACCCGCGCGAGCCGCACACGAGCAGGTCGACCCGCGTCGACAGCTGATGCAGTGCCTCACCGGGCGTGGCCTGGACGGCCGAACCGGTCGCCTCGACCGACAACGACTCCGCGAGCGCGCGCATGCGCTCGTCCTGGAGCGGCACCAGGCTCACGAGGTACTCGGCGAGCTGCGGACCCCAGAAGACGGGGTTCACGGCGACATCGACGGCTTGCACGATGTCGAGCCGTGCACCAAGGTCCTGGGCGAGGTCGACGGCCGTCGTCAGCGCGAGCTCGGCCTCCGGCGAGCCGTCGTAGGCGACGCCGATCCTGCCCGGCCGGTCGCCGCCCGTGGAACGGCTGTGCGCCACGGTGAGCACCGGGCACGGTGCGCCGTGCATCACGCCGCGCGCAACGTCGCCAACGAGCGCGCGGTCCACGGTGCCGCGCTGTGCGGCGCCGAGCACGATCAGGTCTGCCCCCTGTTCGCGAGCGTACGTTTTCAGTGCGCGTGAAGCCGCGTACCCGGGGATGGCGTGGACCTCGGCGTCGGGGATCGCAGAGGCCGCCCGCTGCGCCTCGAGCAGGCGCTCCGCGTCGCCGCGCAGCCGGGCGCGGTACTCCTCGTACCCGCGGCTGGGCTGGGCGTCGCCATCGGGATACACGGTGACGAGGTCGTACGTCTCCGCGGTCGGGGCCACGGCGCGGGCAAGGGCGATCGCGTCGACATCGCTCCTGAGCCCATCGATACCTACAACGACCTTGCGAAACACTGGGTCACTCCCCGGTTGGTAGCTTCGGCCTGATGACCGGACTCCAACCTTGCGAGGCAAGGAGCACGAGGGCATCGGGGCAAAGGCACAGCCACACACGTACTTCGCCGCACAGGCCCTCGCACCTACGGAATCCGGGGTGCTTCGCGTAGCCCGCTTCCGTAGTTTTCCGCCCCGGCCCGCGGGGGACTGCGGCTGGCGGGAGGTCGCCCGATCGAGACGATGGGGGCATGATCGATTCGCCGTCGTCCGGGAAGGTGCGCGTCCTCGTCGCCGGGGGCGGCGTTGCTGCGCTGGAAGGTGCCCTCGCGTTGCGCGAGCTTGCACCTGACCGTGTGGAGGTGACGCTCTTGGCTCGCGCGACGGAGTACGTCGTGCGGCCGATGGCCGTGCGCGAGCCGTTCGCGTACCCGCTGGCGAGTCGGTACGACATCGACACCGTCATCGGTGCCGGCATCACGCACGTGGCCGACGACCTCGAGTTCGTCGACTCGGCGGCGCGTACGGTGGCGACTCGCGGGGGGCGATCGCTGCCGTACGACGCCCTCCTCATCGCGGTCGGCGCACGCCCGGCCGTGCGGTATGCCCACGCCATCACGATGGACGACCGCAAGCTCGACTCGCTCCTGCACGGCATGATCCAAGACATCGAAGGCGACTACATCCGCCGCGTGGCGTTTGTGGCGCCGGAGCGGGCGGGCTGGCCGCTACCGCTCTACGAGCTGGCGCTGCTCACGAGCCGCCGCGCCTGGTCGATGGGCATTGCGCTGGAGACCATCGTGGTCACGCCCGAAGACCGCCCGCTGCAGCTGTTCGGCTCCGCCGTCAGCCACGGCGTGGCCGACCTCCTGCACGCCGCCAACATCGACGTCTACACCTCGGCGCAGTCCGACGTGCCGCAGCGCCGCGAGATCGTGATCCACCCTGGCGAGCGCCGCCTCCAGGTCGACCGGGTCGTCGCGCTGCCGGAGCTGCTCGGGCCCGCCGTCGTGGGGCTACCGCAGGACGAGCTGGGCTTCTTGCCGATCGACGCGTTCGGGCAGGTTCGCGACTGCGGCCCGGTCTACGCGGCGGGCGACGCCACCGACTTCCCCGTCAAGCACGGCGGGATTGCGGCGCAGATGGCCGTCACAGCGGCCCGAGCGATTGCGGCGGCGGCCGGCGCCGACGTCGAGCGCAAGCCGCTCGATCCGGTCCTGCGCGGCATCCTGCTCACGGGCGCCGAGCCGCGCTACCTCTCGGCGCACCGCATGGGCGGCCACGCGTTCGACTCGACGTTCACCGCCGAGCCGACCTGGGACCACCCGTCCAAGATCGCGACCGACTACCTCGGTCCGCGCCTGACGCAGATCGAGTCGACCGCCAAGCACGCGGCTTAGAGCGGCAGTTCGAGCGTGACGCTCGTGCCGCCGCCGGCACGCTCGCTGATGTCGAGCGTGCCCTGGGCAAGATCGGCGCGCTCGCGCATGCCGATCACGCCGAAGCCCGAGCCGGGGGCCTCGCCGAGGCCCTGGCCGTTGTCGGCGACGCGGATCCGCAGCGCACCGCCGCTGACCTCGGCCACGACGGAGACCGTCGACGCGCGCGCGTGCTTGACGACGTTCGTCAGCGCCTCCTGCGCGACGCGGTAGGCCGCCGTCTCGATCTCTGGCGCGAGGCGCGTTTCGCCGAGCTGCACGTCGAGCTCGGTCGCGAGGCCGCCCTGTTCGGCAACGCGGTCGACGAGTGCGCGCAGGGCCGGCTCGAGGCCGAGCTCGTCGAGGGCGGCCGGGCGCAGGTCGGCAATGATCGCGCGCAGGCCGCGGATGTCGGCGTCGAGCTGGCTTACCGCCCCGCGCAGCACCTCGCGCGCCGCATCGGGGTCGGCGCGCAGGGCCGACGTGAGCGCCAGCTTGAGCGCCGCCATGCCCTGCAGGGTCTCGTCGTGGAGCTCGCGCGCCCACCGCTGCCGCTCGGATTCGGCAGCGGCCATCGAGTTCTGCAGCCGCTGCTCTTCGACGCTGCGCGCGGTCGCGACGGCCGTCGCGGCGCTGATCGCAAACGCTTCGAGCGTGCGCTGGTCCTCGTCGTCGAAGCTCGCGGTGGCGCCGAGCCGGTCGAACGCGGCGAGCACGCCGTGGCGCTGCCCGCGGTGGATCAGCGGCACGAGCAAGACGCTGCTGGCCTCGTCCATGCCGTATTGCGCCGGGTCGACGAGCAGCTGGCTCGTGTCGCTGATGCGCATCGACGTCCCGCTCGACAGCGCGAGTCCCGCCGTGGACCCGTCGACGGGCACGAGGGTCGCCGGCGACACTTCGGCGTTGCCGGCTGACGCGGCCACCTGCAGCTGGTCGCCGCGTCGCAGCCAGATCAGCAGCGAGTCGGCCTCCACCAGCGCCCGGCCGCGCTTGACGATCAGCTCGAGGATCCGCGTGAGGTCGGTGTCGGCGCCGATCGCGGTGGCGATCTCCATCGACGTGCGCGATGCGCGCAGGGCCCGCTCGAGACTGCGGCGTTGATCCGTCGCCTCGCCGTAGAGCTTGGCGTTGTCGATCGCGACGGCGGCCCACTGCGCGAGCACCTTGACGGTCTCGACGTCGTCCTCGTCGAAGTCCTCCGCGCCCTGCTTATCGGTGAGGTAGAGGTTGCCCCAGCCGGCGTCGCGGATCGTGATCGGGGCGCCGAGGAAGCTCTTCATCGGCGGGTGGCCGACCGGAAAGCCGTACGAGCGCGGGTGCTGGGACACATCGTGGAGGCGCAGCGGCACCGGGTGCTCGATGAGCAGCCCCAGGATGCCCTGGCCGCGCGGCGGCTCGCCGATGGCTGCGCGCTCGGAGGCATCGAGCCCGACGGTGATGAAGTCCGAGAGCGCCTCCCGACGCTCGTCGAGCACGCCGAGGGCGGCATACCGCGCGCCGGTCAACTCGCGAGCGGTCTCGAGGATGCGCTGCAGCACGTTCGCGAGCTCGAGCTCCGACGTGAGCGCCTGCCCGGCAGCCAGCAGCCGCTCGGCGCGCTCAGCGCGCAGCTGCTGGAAGACCTCAGACACCAGCCCATGTTACGAGCTGCCTGCGGCGGTGGCAGGCGCGAGCACTGGGCTGGTTTCGTAGTCGGCCGGGTCGAACTCCGCGAGCCGGTCGCGCAGCTTCCACGTGTAGGTCGGCCAGGTCGTGGAGTTGCGGCCCGTGGCGTCGACGTAGTAGCTGCTGCAGCCGCCGTCGAGCCAGACCGTGCCCTCTGAGAGCGCGTCGACGTCGCGGATCCAGGTCGCCATCGTCTCCGGTTTCAAGGCGTAGGCGCCGACCCGTTCGCGCCCAGCGCGCTGGATCGCCTGCACCGCGTAGGCGACCTGCCACTCGATGCCGAGCAGGATCGACGTGTGCCCGACGCCCGAGCCTGGGCCGACGACCATGAACAGGTTCGGGAACCCGTCGATCGTGCTGCCCAGGAAACTCGCGGGGCTGCCGGCCCAGTGCTCGGCGAGCGACTCGCCACCGCGCCCGCGGACCACTTCGGCGGCGGGCGGATCGGTGACGTGGAAGCCGGTGCCGTAGAGGATCGCGTCGACTTCGCGGAGCTGGCCGTCGGCGGTACGCACACCCGTTTCGGTGATCTCGGTGATCGCGTCGGTCACGAGGTGCACGTTCGGCCGGGTCAGCGTCGGGTACCACGTGTTGCTGAGCAGGATCCGCTTGCAGCCGATGTCGAAGTCGGGGGTGAGCTGCGCGCGCAGCGCCGGGTCCGCGACCTGCCGCTCGAGGTGCCGCCGGCCGATCGCCTCGAGCGTGCCGCGCACCAGGCGGTTGCCGCGCATGCCAGCGACGAGGACCTCGCGCGCCCAATAGGTCGCCGCTCGCGATGCTCGCTGCGTCACCGGGAAGCTGCGCCAGAGCCACCGCTCCAGGCGCGTGGTCGGGCGGTCGGTCCGCGGGAGCACCCACGGCGCGGTCCGCTGGTAGACGTCGAGCTCGAGGGCCTGCTTGGCGACTTCGGGCACGAACTGGATCGCCGAGGCGCCGGTGCCGATCGCCGCGATGCGCTTGCCGGTGAGGTCGATCGTGTCGTCCCAGCGTGCAGAGTGGAGCAGGACGCCCGTGAACCGCTCGCGGCCAGGGATGTCGGGGTACACCGGCTCGGTGAGCGGACCGAGCGCGCTGATCAGGAACTGCGCTCGCACGGTGCCGCCGTCGGTCGCGACGACCCAGCGCTGGCCCGTTTCGTCCCAGGTGGCGGATTCGACGTTCACGCCGAACCGCGTCTTGCGGAGCACGCCGTAGTCGCGTGCCACCCGCTCGATGTAGTCGGCGATCTCGGGGCCAGGAGAGTACGTACGCGTCCAGCTGGGGTTCGGTGCGTACGAGAGGCTGTAGAGGTTCGACGGCACGTCGCACGCCACGCCCGGGTAGTGGTTCGCGCGCCAGCAGCCGGCGGGGCCGTCGGCGCGGTCGATCACCACGAAGTCGCGTTCGTCGGCCTTGAGCAGCTGCACGGCCGCGTCGACGCCACCGAAGCCGCAGCCGATGATCGCGACCTTCACCTCGGCTGGGAGGCTGTCGTCGCGCTCTGCGTGCGGGCCGCGCGGCTCGCGCGGATCGGCGTCTTCCGGGAGCATGCCCGCCGGGGTCAGGCGAGACACGTCGAGGCCGTGCAGTGGATCGAGGATCGCCTCGAGCTCGGGGTCCGGCCGAAACGGTGACGGAGCCATGGTGCGTGCCTTCCGTGGGGACATGGAGACCGTCCGGGCTGGAACACATCCGGGCGGCTGAGGTGACGGTACGAAGCCGTTCCGGGTGGGGTCAATGCAGTCCCGTAGCTCGTCGCGGCGGACTGCGGCGACGGCGCAAGCGCCTCCGTAGAACCCACGGACGCGGGCGCGCTGGCGTAGGGTTCGAGGGGTGACCCCGATCCGCATCGTGCTGGCCGACGACCACGCGGTCGTCCGTTCTGGTCTACGGCTGCTGCTCAACGCCACCGAGGACTTCGAAGTCGTCGCCGAGGCCAGCGACGCCGAGACTGCGCTGCAGACCGTGCTGGGCCACAAGCCCGACATCCTCGTGCTCGACCTCAACATGCCGGGCCGCCGGTCGTCGATCGAGATCCTGCCGCTCGTCGCCGAGCGCCACGCCGGCACGCGCGTGGTGGTGCTCACGATGCAGGAAGACCCGGCGTTCGCCCGCGAGGCGATGCGTGCCGGGGCGCAGGCCTATGTGCTCAAGGAAGCCGCCGACACCGACCTGGTCGAAGCGATCCGCCAGGCCACGGCGGGCAAGATCTACCTCACGCCGTCGGTCGGCGCCAAGCTCGCGGCCGCCCCGCCGGAGCCGGCCGGCAACCCGGGCTCACTGACCGACCGCGAGTACGACGTGCTGCGGATGATCGCCCTCGGCCACACGAACGCGGAGATCGCGGCGGAGCTGTACCTCTCGGTGCGCACCGTCGAGACGCACCGCGCGCACGTCCAGCAGAAGCTCGGGCTCAGCACCCGGGCGGAGCTGGTGCGCTACGCGATCGATCACGGGATGCTCGAAGACCGCTGACCGCTGACCGCTGACCGCTGACCGCTGACCGCGGCCCGGGAGCGCGGTGCGTGCGGCTCGCGCCTCAGGTGTCGGCGAGGGCGTCGGCCGTCTCGTGCGGGTCGGTGTCGGCGGCGACCTGCGGCGGCACGACGAGCAGCGGGGCCGACTGCTCGCGCAGCAGCGCGTGGGCGGTGCTGCCGACCATGAGCCGGTCGAGCAGGCCGTGCTCGTGCAGGCCGACGCAGAGCAGGTCGGCGTCGCGGCTTGCACGGGCCAGTTCGTGGGCGGCGCGACCGGTGGTGATCGCACCGCTCAGCGCGTACTGCGCGGCGATGCGGTCGAGGCTGGCCTGCGCGCGGTCGTACTCCTCCGCCACCGTGCGGCCGTCGATCCCGCCGAGCGTGCTCGCGGCGGCGAACGCCTCGACCACCTGGATGGCCCCGACCTGGCCGCCGTCGCGGCCCGCGAGGTCGACGGCGGCCTTGACGGCCGCGTCGGCTTCGGGTGAGCCGTCGTAGCCGACCACCAGGTTCTTCAGCGGACCCGTGGCGTCGTAGCCCACCGGGGCGATCGCCACCGGGCAAGGCGCGTGGCGGAGGACGTCGCGGACGCTGTCGCCGGCGAACGTGCGACCGAGCAGTCCGC
>JAEZDB010000207.1 GCA_023429855.1 Actinomycetes bacterium | reverse complement strand
CGGCGATTCTACGGGGTAGGCCTCTGGTCCCCGGCGCTGCCGGCCGCGCGGGCTCGGAGCCGCCGGATCCGGGCGGCGCGGGCGGTGGCTCGCTGGCGCGCCGCCGGACTGGGTCGGGGCTTGCGCGGCGGTGGTTGAGAGGGAGAGGTCGTGCTCATGCCACTACTCTCGGCCCGCTCCATGAGCGCTCCCTGGGAGGGCTCCGAGACTCCGCTCAGACTTCGCTGACGCCACCCTTACGTGGGCCGCTGGGGCGGTGGCCTGCAGTGCGGCGGCCGCTGCGCCCCGGCGACTATCATCGGCGCGATGTCAGCCCGGCGCTCTCTCCGTCTGCCGCCGGCGCTGCTCGGCGCCGCGCTGGGCGCGCTGCTGCTGGCGGGGTGCGGGGCGGAGGTCAAGACGTCGGCGCCGACGAAGGTCGACGCCACGCCCGCTGAGCAGGTGCTGCGCCAGTACCTCGACAACGACCGGTGCGACCTGCTGTCCGACGCGTGGCTGAAGCGGATCGGAGAGACGCCCGACGAGGGTCGCGAGCTCTGCGAGAACGGCCGCCTGCCGGTCGACGCCGCCGTGCGGCCCGGCGAGTACGAGGTCACGTCGAAGGAGATCATCGACGGCGAGGGGCTCGTCTCGATCCGGCTGAACGACGGCGGCACCCGCGACTACGTGCTCGTGCCCAGCGGCGACGACGGCTTCCTCGTCGACTCGGTCATCAAGCACACGGAGACGACCGTCGGCAAACCGCTGCGGCTCCAGGCGCGCGCCGGCGCCGAGACCGATCTCACCGATGCGCGGATCACCGTGCGGCGTTTGGAGCGGGTGCCCGAGAAGGACCTCAGCGTCGACGAGTACGTCACGTCGCTCAACCGCTACTACCGGGTGCGGGTGCGCGTGGAGAACCTGCGCGACGAGCCGACCGAGATCGGGTCGCTCGGGTTTACGCTTGCGCAGGAGAACGGCTTCAAGGTCGGCGAGCCGCAGCCCGCCTTCAGCCAGATCGGTTCACCGCTGCCCACGCAGGTGCCGCCGAACGGCGTCGTCAAGGGCGACCTCTTCTTCGCGATCCCCAACGCCGAGATCGCGCGTCCCGCGCAGGTCTGGTTCGAGATGGGCGAGGGCGATTCGGGCGCGAAGCTCGTCTGGCTCAAACGCTGAGGCGTGCCACCGGCGCGTGGCTCCGGCCGCGGTCGTAAGCTCGGGCTCGTGCCCATGCCGTTCGTACCCGGGGAGCGTGATCTCACGCCGGGCGCGCCGCGGCTCTTGGCCATCAGCGACCTGCACGCCGGCCACCTCGACAACCGCCGCATCATCAGCGGCCTGAAGCCGGCGCACCCCGGCGACTGGCTCATCGTCGCGGGCGACGTGGCCGACACCATCGACGACACCGAGCGCGTGATCGGCGAGCTGCGTGAGCGGTTCGCGCGCGTGATCTGGGTGCCGGGCAACCACGAGCTGCTCGCGCCGGTCGACGCCCCCGCGAGCGAGCGCGGCGAGGCGCGGTACCGCGAGCTCGTCGACCGCCTGCAGGCGGTCGGCGCCGACACGCCCGAAGACCCGTTTCCGGTGTGGGAAGACGCGACCGGCAAGACCGTGATCGCCCCGCTCTTCCTGCTCTACGACTACGGCTTTGGCACGCGCTGGGGTGCGAGCAAAGAGGAGCGCCTGAGGCTCGCGCACGAGGCCCGCGTGGTCTGCGTCGACGAGTACCTGCTCGACCCGGCGCCGCACGCCTCGCGCGAAGACTGGTGCACCGCGCGGGTCGCCGACGCCGAGCGCCGCCTCGAGGCGATCGATCCTGCGCTGCCGACGGTGCTCGTCAACCACTGGCCGCTCATCGAGGACCCGACCTTCAAGCTGCGCTTCCCCGAGTTCGCGCTGTGGTGCGGCACGCCGCAGACCGCCGACTGGCATGTGCGGTTCCGAGCGCGGGCCTGCGTCTACGGCCACCTGCACATCGGCCGCCGCCACTGGAACGACGGCGTGCGCTTCGAAGAGGTCTCGCTCGGCTACCCGCGCGAGTGGAAGCGCCGCTTCCACCCGCCCGGCGCGCGGGTGATCTTGCCGTGGGCGCGCGAGCGCGAGCGAGCGGCAGCGGCGTCCGCGGCAGCGTCGTCGTCGACCGCGGCCGAGTAGCCGTCCAAGCGTCGAGCGTCCTTCCTCTACACCCGGCGACTCGCCCTCATCTTCCGCTGGCAGAGCGACTCGCCCTCGTTTTCCGCTGCCCAGCGGCGGAAGACGAGCGCCAGTCGCCGCCACCGCGGAAGGTGAGGGCGAGTCAGCTACGCCTCGATGCCGAGGCTTCGCCCGATCACGAGCTTCATGATCTCGTTCGACCCGGCCCAGATCCGCGTGACGCGCGCGTCGTTGTAGGCGCGGCCCACGAAGTACTCCTCCATGTAGCCGTAGCCGCCGTGGAGCTGGACGCAGGTGTCGATCACGCGGCCCTGCACCTCGGAGGAGAGCAGCTTCACCTTGGCGGCGTCGACGGCGGTGAGCTTGTCGGCGTTGTGGAGCATCACGCAGTGGTCGACGTAGGCCTGGAGGCCGTCGAGCTCGGTGGCCATCTCAGCGAGCTTGAACTGCGAGTTCTGGAAGCGGCCGATCGGCTGGCCGAACGCACGGCGGTCCTGCACGTACTGCAGGGTGTGCTCGTAGGCGCCCCAGGCGTGGCCGATGTTGGCGATCGCGCACGAGAGGCGCTCCTGCTCCAGGCGCTCCATCATGTAGACGAAGCCCGCCCCGCGCTCGCCGAGCAGGTTGTCGGCGGGGACGCGGCAGTCGTTGAAGAACAGCTCGGCGGTGTCGGACTCGTGCTGGCCGATCTTGGCGAGCTTGCCGCCGCGCTCGAAGCCGGGGGCGTCGGCCGGGACGACGATCATCGAGATGCCTTTGGCGCCCGGCCCGTCGGTGCGCACGGCGGTGATGATCAGGTCGGCCGAGCCGCCGTTGGTGATGAAGGTCTTGCCGCCGTTGATGACCCACTCGTCGCCGTCGAGCACGGCGCTCGTGCGCAGGTTCGCCAGGTCGGAGCCGACCTCGGGCTCGGTCATGCCGATCGCGGCCAGCAGGTCGCCGGTGCAGAAGCCCGGCAGCCAACGCGCCTTCTGCTCGTCGGTCGTGAGGTCGACGAGGTACGGCGCGCAGATGTCGGCGTGGATGCCGACGCACGACCCGTAGGCCGCGCCCTCGCGCGAGAGCTCCTCGTTGACGATCATGTTGAAGCGGAAGTCGTCGATCTCGCTGCCGCCGTACTCCGCGGGGACCGAGATCCCGAGCAGGTCGAGCTCGCCGGCGGCCTTCCAGAACGGCCGGTCGAGGCCGTGCTCCTCCCGGAAGCGCTCGCCGTTAGGCGTGATCTGCTGCGCGATGAAGCCCTTGACGGCCTCCCGGAAGGCGAGGTGGTCGTCGTCGTAGATCAGGCGCTGCATGCCGTGATGGTACGGGAGGGTTCCAAGCGGCGGTCGCGGCATGCCTGCCG
>JAEZDB010000173.1 GCA_023429855.1 Actinomycetes bacterium | reverse complement strand
GAACCCGCCCTGGCCGCCGATCGCGCCCTGCGGCATGCCCTGCGGAGGTTGGCCGCCAAAGCCGCCGCGCATCCCGCGACCGCCGCCGGGCCCGCCGCCGCCTGGCCTGCCCATCCCGGCGGCGCTTTCCGGACCACCGGTGGGAAACGTGCCGCTCGTGGCGTGGCCTGGCGTCTGCACGGCCCACACGGTCGGGGCGACCAGCAGCAGTGCGGCCGCGGCGCCGACGGCGCCGATCCGCACCCGCCGGCTCGAGCTGTGGAGCAGCAGGAGCGCGGCGGCGATCGTCCCGGCGATGAGCACGGGCTGCAGCCATCCGAGCTGCGTCGCGTCGTCGAGGACGATCCACGAGGTGACCGCGCCGGCGATCAGCGACAGCCCGCCAGCGGCGCGAACGAGCGTTGACGGACCAGTGTCGTCGGCCGCGACCGATGCGGGCTCGCTGGCCTCGGCGACGAGCTCCTCTGCTCCGACGGTCTGCTCTTCAGCCGTCACCGGGTCGCGCCACAACCCGCCCTGTGGAGCAACCGGGAACTCAGCGATGGCAGGCAGCGCCGTGGTAGACGGGTCGAAGGCGGCGGTCTCGGCGTCGACCGCCGCAGCGGGAAGGCCCGCAGCAGCTGCCAACTTGCCCGCCATCGTCTCGTCAGGCTGCAAAGCGCGCGTCGCCGACGCCGGTCCAGCAACCCGCCCGCGGTAGCCCGCCATCGTCGCGAGGCCCGCGCCGAAGAGCGCCGCCGTGAACGGCGTGAGTGCCGACACGTAGTACGGGTGGAAGATCCCCGACGCGAACGAGAACGCAAACGCCGTGATCGCGAAGGTCCCGGCGGTGGCGATCAGCCAGCCGGTACGCGGGTCGGCGCGGCGCAGGCGCGTCGCCAGCATCAGCACGACGATGCTGCCAGCCGCGATGCCGAGCAGCCAGCCTCCCTGGCTGCCGAGCGCCTCGTTGAGGAGCCGCAGCGGCCCGGTGTCGCCGCCGAACATGCTGCCGGCACCGCCACCTGGGCCGCCGCCGGTGTTGCCGCCGCCCGGGCCGCCGTCCTGCCCCAGCACACGGCCGAGGCCGTTGTAGCCGAAGATCAGCGACCAGATCGAGTTGTCGCTCGTGCCGGAGACCCACGGCCGGCTGCCCGCCGGCGTGAGCCACACCGCGACCGGCCAGGCCAGCCCGACCACAGCCGCCGACGCGCTGAACGCCGCGACCTGCCGAATCGAGCGGCCCAGGCCGAGCGGGCGGACCCACAGCCACGCCGCGACGATCGCGGGGACGACCATCAGGCCCGCGGCCATCTTCGCCTCGAACGCGAGCCCGACCGACACGCCCGCAAGCACGAGCCAGCGGGTACGGCTCGGCTGCTCGAACGCGCGCACGGTGGCCCAGAGCGCGAGGGTGATGCACAGCATCAGCAGGGCGTCGGGGTTGTTGTGGCGGAAGACGGCGACGGCCGTCGGCGTGGTCGCGAGCGCCAGACCCGACGCGAACCCCGCCGCGCGCCCGAAGCGACGGCGAACCAGGTCGTAGACCAAGGCCGTCGTCGCGACGCCCATCAGCGCCTGCGGCACGAGGAAGCTCCACGTCGAAAAGCCGAAGACCTTCGCCGACGCGGCCTGCACCCAGAGCGCGAGCGGCGGCTTGTCGACCATCTGCAGGCCGGCGGGGTCGAACGACCCGAAGAAGAAGTTGCTCCAGCTGCCGGTCATCGACTTGACCGCAGCGGAGTAGTACTCGTTGGCGTTGCCGTTGACTCCCAGGTTGATGAGGTTCAGCGCGGCAGCCACGACGATCAGGACGACGAGTTCGGGGCGGAGCTTGCCCACCAGCCGTCGCGCCGCACCGCCGCTGGCCGCGCCAACGTCGGCCTCGGCCTTCGGGGTTCGGGCGCGGCCTGGCAGCGCAGAGGTAGCAGTCGACATGGGCGTGGATCCTCGATCGGAATTGGGGTAGCGGGGGTGCGACGTGGGCGCGACCGTCAAGCGGCCGCGGCCCACGTCCAAGTCAGTGGCTGCGCAGTGCTGGCGCGGGTCGTGCGCGAGCGCCGCCCGGCGAAGATCCAGTTGCGCAGAGCGATCCCTGCAGGTGGTGGCGGCCGAGGTCTTCGGCGCCGCGCACCTTGAAGGTCAGGCGGCGGTTGGCCTGGGTGTTGCCGAGCGCGGTGACGGCGAGGGCTGCGGCGTTGGCGCCGGCCGAGCCGAGCGGTCCGTGGAGCAGCAAGAAGAGCACGGCATAGGCGAGCGTCGAGGCGATACCGACCGCGAGGAACGTCGGCACCCGGGTCGACGCCATGAGCCGCACGATGCCTTTGAGGTCATCGACGGCGGTCCCGACCACATCGACGCGCGAATCGGGATCGTCGATCCAGTCGACCGGCACCTCGTGGATCCGCAGACCGCGGCGCTGCGCCAGCACGAGGAGCTCGGTGTCGAAGAACCACGCCTGGTCGGCGACCTGCGGCAGCAGCTCGCGGGCGGCGTCGGCGCGGATCGCCTTGAAGCCGCACTGGGCGTCGGAGAAGCGCGCGCCGAGCGAGTACTTGAGCAGCCGGTTGTAGGTGCGCGAGATCAGCTCGCGTTGCAGGCCGCGCTCGACCCGCGAATCCCGCGCCAGCCGCGTGCCGATCGCCAGGTCGCTGTGGCCCGAGAGCAGGGGCGCCACGAGCGGCAGGAACGCCCGCAGGTCGGTCGAGAGGTCGACGTCCATGTAGCAGAGCACGTCGGCGGGGCTCTCGGTCCAGGCGGCCCTCAGGGCCCGGCCGCGGCCCTTCTCCGGCAGGTCGAGCAGCTCGACCCCCGGGAGGTCCGCGGCCAGCGCCCGGGCGACGACCGCTGTCCCATCGGTCGAAGCGTTGTTGGCGATCACGATCCGCGCTGGCAGCGGCACCTCCGCCTGGAGGTGGTCGTGGAGCCGGCGGATCGACGCCGCGAGCACATGCGCCTCGTTGTAGACCGGCACGACGACGTCGATGACCGGCGTCGTGGCCGGTGCGAGCGTCGTGATCGGGGCGTGGCCCGAGAGGTGCGTGCTGCTCATGGATCACAGCATCGAGACGGCCCGTGAGAGCGAGCCGAGACCACCCTGAGCGTTTGCTGAGCGCCTCGTCTGTCGCCTGATTTGGGGGCCGATCCCGGCATTCGCGCGCCTATGTCGCGGCCGTTACACAACGACCGCCGCGGAGGCGACAGACGCCAAGGCGGGTCCGCGAGATCGTCATCTCAACGCAGGAACCACCCACCTGCACCGACCTCGTCAAGGACTCAGACCACCACCATGCTCCGCTCGACCGCTCACTCCACTCAGACCGCCGCCGGCGCTCCGGTGCTGCGGATCCGCCCGACGAACCGCACGAACCTGGCCACCGCGGAGCACCGCGTCGCCGACGCGCTGCAGGTCGTCGAGGAGCTCCCGCGCGAGCTGGTCTCGGCTGCCCTCAAGGACGCCGCCGGCCTCGGCTACGAGCGCCTCGTCGTCGAGGGCGGCGAGCCGCTGCTCTACGCCGGCCTGCCGGGCCTGCTGACCCGCGCACGCCGCCTGGACTTCGTCACCACCGTCGTCACGAACGGCACGCTGCTGAGCCAGGCCCGCCGCTGGGCCGCCGTCGCGCCGCTTATCGACCGCCTGTCGATCACGCTGCACGGCCTCGCAGCGGCGCATGACGCGTTCGTCGCTCGCGACGGCGCGTTCGCCCAGGTCGTCGAGAACCTCGAGGTCGTCCGCGAGGCCGGCATGCCGTTCGGCTTCGTCGTCGCCCTCACCACCGAGAACGTCGACACGCTCGCCGACATCGTGCGCTTCGCCGGCCGCGAGGGCGCCGATTCGGTCGAGGTGCAGGCGTCGTTTGAAGGCGGCCTGGGCGACGACGCGGTCGTCGCGGCCGTCGCCGCTGCCCGCGAGGCGGCGGCCGACCTAGACGTGCAGATCGTCTCCGATCTCGTCGCCCAGGACGAGCTGGTGCTCTTCCGCGGCCGCTTCGTGCCGGGCTTCCCGAGCCGCGAGCTCACCGCCTTCGCGCCGACGCTGATCATCGAGAGCAACGGCCGCATGCGTCCGCTCTCCGACGAGCTGCCGATGCACCTGATGCTCGGCTCGCTGCACAAGGCGCGCCTCGCAGCGTTCGCGCCGGCGTGGCTGGCCAGCACCCGTGCCGCCGAGCTGGCCGAGGCCGCCGACCGCACCTGGTGGGAGCTGGCCGCCCCGGGCGCGCCGCGCACCGCCCGCTGGACGAGCGAACTCGCGCTGCACGTGGCTGCGGCTCCGGCGCAGGCGCGCCAGGCCGTCGCCGCCTGACTGACGAGCTAGCGCGCCGGCACGAACTCGTCAGGCCGACGGCTCCGCCAGGTAGTCCGCGTCGCTCACGTGGTTGCCCCACGTCACCGGGGAGCCGGCGTCGTCGGCCTCCTGGATCGCCAGGTGGGTCATGAAGCGCTGCGGCGCTGCACCGTGCCAGTGGTTCTCGCCGGGCTCGAAGTACACGCGGTCGCCCGTACGCAGCACCTCCACCGGGCCGCCTTCGCGCTGGCAGCGCCCCTCGCCTTCGGTCACGAAGATCGTCTGCCCGAGCGGGTGCGTGTGCCACGCGGTGCGGGCCCCCGGCGTGAAGTGCACGCTCGCGGCCGCCACCCGCGACGGGCCGCCGGCGGGCGGCGCCGCGAAGGTGTCGAGGTAGACAACGCCGGTGAACCAGTCGGCGGGCCCCTTCGTGCTCGGGGTCCCGCTGCGCGTGATCTGCATCGGCTGATCTTGACGGGTCGCGGCACCGCGGGGGTGGGTCCGCTCCGGGCCCCCCGCCAGCGTCGAACCGCCC
>JAEZDB010000130.1 GCA_023429855.1 Actinomycetes bacterium | reverse complement strand
GAGGTCAGCTTCGTCGCCGAACGCGCGGACCTCCTCGTCGCCGGACTCCTCGAGCGGGTCCTGCTCGTCGAGGGCGGCGTCCGCCTCCTCGTCGAGGATCTCGCTGCCTTCGGCCTGCGCCACGATCTCGTCGATCGCGCGGTCGTTGGCCTCGTCGCTCGTGGCGAGTTCGTTCTCGATGGTGAGTTCTTCCTGCGCGCCGTCCTGCGGCGTCGTCTCGGGCTCGTCGCCGCTCTGCGGCTCGTATGTCTCTTCGTCGCGCATCTGCGCCACTTCCTCGCCGGTATCCGGCTTTTCGTCGCCACGGCTTTGCGTGGTCTCATCGGCGCCGCCCGCAGGCCAGGCGCCTCTCTCGGCCGACGCCTCACGCCGGCCGCTCTCATACCCGTCTTCGGTGACCTCTTCTGGGTCTTCGGGCTCTGGGTCCGCCGCGGCAACTGCGGCCGCGAACGCCCTGATCAACTCGGGATCCTTGATCCCCGGTGAAACTTCTACGCCGCTCGACACGTCGACGGCGAACGGCGCGACCTGCTTGATCGCCTCGCCGACGTTCTCCGCGTTCAGCCCGCCGCTGAGGATCAGTGCGGTTCGCCGGCGGTGCTCGCGAGCAAGCGTGTGGTCGAAGGTCTTGCCGGTGCCGCCCGGTTCCCCTTCGACGAACGCGTCGAGCAGATGAAAGTCGACGTCGATGCGGTACGCCTGCAGGGCGGTGACATCACCCAAGGTGCGCACGCGCGCAGCCTTGATCACCTGGGCGCCGGTGCGCTTCGCGATCTCGGAGCAGTAGGCCGGTCCCTCGTTGCCATGGAGCTGCACGAGGTCGAGCCCGACCTGCTCGACAGTCCGCACGACCTCATCGAGGCCCTGGTCGACGAACACACCTGCGACCCGCACCTTGCGACGCACCTGCCGTGCGATCAGCTGCGCCTCCTCCGGCGCGATGAAGCGCGCCGAGTTGGGCCAAAGAATGAACCCGATCGCCCACGCGCCGGCGTCAACGGCAGCAACCGCATCCTCCAACCGCGTGATCCCGCAGAACTTGATGCGCGTCGCCACTTGACAGGATTCTACGGGGTTGCCGCCCAGCGCGAGCGTCGGGCCCGCGCCGGGTGAACGACCGGTTGCAGCGGGCGTAGCGGCAGCGTCGACCGGCGCGGCCGATGGTGGCGCCGCTACGGCGAGGTCACCGTCTGCGGCCGGTTCCCCAGCTTGACCTTGACCGTCTTGGTGTCGGCGCCGCGGACGTACTTGATCTCGACCTCATCGCCGACCTTCTTGGAGGCGATGTACGCCTGCAGCTCGGTCGGGGCCGTGAGCTCCTTGCCGTCGACCGAGAGGATCACGTCGCCGCCGAGGTCGACCTGGCCGTCGCCGAGCTGGAACATCACGCCGGAGTCGCCGGCCTTGAGACCGGACTTCTGTGCGGCGCTGTCGGGGAGCACGCTCGCAACGAGCAGGCCCTTCTTGAGCTTGACGACCTTGGCGGTCTTCTCGTCAACGGGCACGGCCGTGACTCCGAGGTAGGCGACCTGCACCTCTTCGCCGCGCTCGAGCTGCGGAAGCACCTGCTTGAGGCGCTCGACCGGGACGGCGAAGCCGATACCGACGTTGCCGCCGCTCTCGCTCTGGATCTGCGAGTTGACGCCGATCACGCGGCCGGCCGAGTCGATCAGCGGCCCGCCCGAGTTGCCCTTGTTGATGGCGGCATCGGTCTGGACGACGTTCTCGATGCTGAACCCGTTGAGCCCTCGGATCCGCCGCGCAAGCGCGGAGACGACGCCCGTGGTGAGCGTGCGGTCGAGACCGAACGGATTGCCGATCGCAACGACCGGGTCCCCGACCCGCAGGCCCTTCGTGGAGCCGAGGTCGAGCGGCGTGAGATCGTGCTTCTTCGGGTCGACCTTGAGCACGGCGAGGTCGGAGTTGACGTCGGTGCCTTTGATCTCGGCCGGAATGGCCTTGTCTTCGCCGAACTGCACCGTTGCGGCCTTTGCGCCTTGCACAACGTGGGCGTTGGTGACGATGAAGCCTTCTTCGTCGACCACGAAGCCGGTGCCGGTCGACTCGCCCTGCTGCTCTTCGGTGTCGCCAAACGGCGACTCGGTCTTCTGCGTGACGATCGCGCTGATCAAGACGACGCCCGGGCTGGTCTTGCCGTAGATCTCGGCTGGCGTGAGGGTGCCGTCCTCGACGTCGTCGTTGGATCGCTGTACCCCTTGCGAAAGCGGGGCCTGCGCCACGGGCGCGGCGTCGTCTTCGTCGATCCACTCGTTGTAGGCAAACGCCCCGAACAGCCCGCCACCGAGGGCGAGCACAAGAACGAGGAGCGCGAAACCGGTCTTCTTCATGGGTGGGTGCGAACCCTAATGGGGGTCGCCCGCGGTGGGCCCCGCTAGCGCGCGGGTGGCGGCGGTCAGGTCCTCAGAACGCATGAGCGCTTCGCCGATCAGCACGGCGTCGCAGCCGACCCGCTCGAGCTCGTCGACCTGCTCGCGAGAGTAGAACCCGGACTCGGCCACCACCGTCTTGCCGGCGGGAACGTCGGTCAGCAGGTCGTGGGTACGCGCGATGTCGACGGTGAAGTCGGTGAGGTCGCGGTTGTTAATGCCGATGATGTCGGGCTCGATCGCCTCGAGGGCGGCTTCGAGCTCTTCGCCGTTGTGCACCTCGACGAGGACGTCGAGGTCGAGTTCACGCGCCTGCGCGTGCAGCTCGGCGAGCTCCTGCGGCTCGAGTGCGGCCACGATCAGCAGGATGGCGTCGGCGTCCCAGGCGGCCGATTCGACCACTTGGTAGGGATCGACGATGAAGTCCTTGCGCAGGACCGGGATGTCGATCACGGCACGGGCGGCGCGCAGATCTTCGAGGCCGCCACCGAAGTGCGGGCCGTCGGTCAGCACCGAGACGGCGACAGCTCCGCCGGCCTCGTAGGCGCGGACGATGTCTTCGACGGTCGACCCTTCGCGGATCGCTCCGGCCGAGGGCGAGCGGCGCTTGTGCTCGGCGATGATGCCGACCCCGTCGCGCAGCAGCGCTTCGTTGAAGCCGCGCGGCTCCTCGCGGGAGGCGGCCCGGTCAGCCAAGTCGGCGATCGACACGGCCTTGCGCCGCTTGCGGACGTCGTCGCGGGTGCGGTCGATGATGCGCTCGAGCTGGTTCATCACACGACCGCCTCGGTCGTCATGGCCACAAGGTCGTCGAGCACGCGCGCGGCACTCCCGTCGTTGATTGCAGCCGCGGCGAGGACGCCGCCGGCTGAGAGGTCTTCAGCGATTCCGGCCACCACGAGCGTCGCGGAGGCATTGAGAATCACGATGTCGCGAGCCGGACCCGGCTCGCCAGCAAGGATGGAACGGGCCACGGCCGCGTTGTCGGCGGGCGATCCGCCGTCGAGGCCGGCGAGCGAGGTGCGGCGCTCGACGCCGGCCTCCTCGGGGCTGACCTTGAAGCGGCGCAGTTTGCCGTCTTGCACTTCGATCACGTTCGAGGTGGCGGCGATGCTGAGCTCGTCGAGGCCGTCCTGCGAGCGCACGACCCAGGCGCGCTCGACGCCGATGTCGAGCAGCGCGTCAGCGATCAGCGGCATGCGGGCCGGGTCGCTCACGCCGATGACCTGCCGCGGCGCGCCGGCCGGGTTCGTCAGCGGGCCGAGCACGTTGAAGATCGTCTGCACCTTCAAGGCTTTGCGCACCGGGACGACGTGCCGCATCGCCGGGTGGTGGCGCGGCGCGAACATGAACCCGAAGCCGATCTTGTCGATCGCCTCGGCCGTCGTGCGCGGATCGGAGTCGATGCCGACGCCGAGCGCCTCGAGGACGTCGGCGGAGCCGCAGGCGCTCGTCGAGGAGCGGTTGCCGTGCTTGGCCACGCCTGCGCCTGCGCCAGCCGCCACCAGCGCGGCGACCGTGGAGACGTTGAAGGTGGTGGTGCCGCCGCCGGTGCCGGCGGTGTCGACGAGGTGCTCACGCTGCGTGCGGACGGGCTCGGCGTGGCTGCGCATCGCGCGCACCAGGCCGTGGATCTCGGCGCGCGTCTCGCCCTTGCCGCGCAGGGCGACGAGGAGCGCAGCCGTCTGCACCTCGGACGCTTGCCCGCGCATGACGAAGTCCAGCGCACCCTCCGCCTCGTCGGACGTGAGGCTCTCGCCGTTGATCAGACGCTCGATGACCGTGGTGAGATCGGACATCAGCGCGGGACTTCGGGACTCGTCTTCGTCAGGCACAGGGGTTCGGGTGCAGAGGTGGTCGTCCGGCTGCCTGGAGGGACTCCGCGGCAGACCGGATCGCAACACGGTAGAGGATCGGACGCAGGCTGTGTGACGCGGGCACGGACCGCCCACCGATCACGGCCGCCCCACCCCCGCGCCGGCACTCGCCAGGAAGTTGGCGAGCATCGTGCGGCCATCGGGTGTGAGCACCGACTCGGGATGGAACTGCACACCCTCAGCGGGGAGCTCCTTGTGGCGGATCCCCTGGATCACGCCGTCACCCCGCGAGGTGACTTCGAAGCAATCCGGAAGCGACGCTTCGTCGACGATCAGCGAGTGGTACCTCCCGACGACGGTCCGCTCGGGCAAGCCCTCGTAGAGCGTGCGGCCGTCGTGCTCGATCGTCGTCGTCTTGCCGTGCACCGGCTTGTGCCTGATCACGGTGCCGCCGAAGGCCTGCGCCAGCGACTGGTGACCGAGGCAGACGCCGAGCATCGGGATGCCCGCTTCGGGGAAGGCGCGGACCGACTCGAGCGAGATGCCGGCGTCGTCGGGCGTGCACGGCCCAGGCGACACGACCACAAGGTCGGGCTTGCTCGCGATCAGATCGGCGACCGTCGCGCGGTCGTTGCGGACGACATCGAGTTCAACGCCCTGCTCGCCGAGGAGCTGGACGAGGTTGTAGGTGAACGAGTCGTAGTTGTCGATGACCAGGACGCGCGTCATGCCCAGTCCTCCTGGCCGATGGCGACGTCGATGGCGCGCTTGGTACCGAGCGACTTCGTCACCGACTCCTCGAACTCGTTCTCAGGCGTCGCGTCAGCGACCGTGCCGCCACCCGTCTGCGCGTAGACGGTGCCGTCTTTGATGGCGACGCTGCGGATGTTGATGCAGGTGTCCATGTCGCCGGCGTACGACAGGTAGCCGACGGCGCCGGCGTACCAGGAGCGTTTGACCGGTTCGATCTCGTCGATGATCTCCATCGCGCGCACCTTCGGCGCGCCGGAGAGCGTGCCGGCGGGAAGCGTCATGCGGAGCGCGTCGACGGCGCGGACGCCGTCGTCGAGGGTGCCCGACACGAGCGAGCTGATGTGCAGCAGGTGGCTGAACGTGTCGATCTTCATGAACTCGTCGACGACGACCGAGCCGTACTTGCTCACGCGGCCGAGGTCGTTGCGGCCCAGGTCGACGAGCATCACGTGCTCGGCACGCTCCTTCTCGTCGGCGAGCAGCTCTGCGGCGAGCTCGTGGTCGTCGGCCGGGTTGCCGGTGCGGCGGCGCGTACCCGCCACCGGGTAGGTCTCGACGCGGTCGCCGTTGACCCGCAGGAGCGGCTCGGGGCTGGCGCCGGCGATCTGGAAGTCGCCGAAATCGAGGTAGTACATGTAGGGGCTGGGGTTCACGGCGCGCAGCCCGCGGTAGACCGAGAACGGCTCAACGGGCAGCTCGGCGCTCCACCGCTGCGACGGCACGACCTGGAACGCGTCGCCGGCGTGGATGTACTCCACGACCCTGGCGACGTTGGCCTCGTACTGCTCGCGCGTGTGGTTGCTCGTCCACTCGAGCGGCTCGCGGCTCCGCGGCGCGACCTCGAGCTCGGGCAGCGGCCCGGCCAGCGCACGGCGCACCCAGCGGATCTCGTCGACAGCGCGTCCATAGGCGACGTCGAGCTCGTCGTCGCTGCCAGTCACGTCGACGTTGGCGATGATCGTCGTGCGGCGGTCGAGGTGGTCGAACACGACGAGCGTGTCGGTCAGCATGATCGCGAGGTCGGGCAGCCCGACCGGGTCGGGGTTCGGCGGCGCACCGAGGGTGGTCTCAACCGTGCGGACGAGGTCGTAGCCGAACAGGCCCACCGCGCCGCCGGTGAACGGGGCGAGGCCCTCGACCGGCGCTTGGCGCGCCGACTCGGTGAGGTCGCCGACGATCGCGTACGGGTCGCGGTCGTCGTCTCCGAGCGACCAGCGGATCACCTGGTGCGGCCGAATGCCGAGGAACGAGTAGCGCCCGACCTTCTGCGCCTGCTCGGCAGACTCCAGCAGGAACGACGGCGAGTCCGGGTCGGCAGCACGCAGCTTGAGGAACGCAGCGATCGGCGTCGACAGGTCGTCGACGAAGGTGTGCGCGATCGGGACGATCCCGTAGTCGGCGGAGAGCTTGCGGACCTCGTCGCGGCCAGGGCGGATCAGCGACTCATCGACGGCGAGCAAGAAGCACCTCCTGCGCATCGGTGAACGTGCGATCGCGGCCCTGGAGGACGGCGAGCAGGTGGTAGATCAGGTCGGCGGCTTCGTTGTCGACGCGGTCGTCGGTCTCCTCGCGGGCTGCGCGGACGACCTCCTCGGCTTCCTCTTCGACCTTCTCCCCCGCGAGCTTCGGGTCGGCCAGCAGCTTCGCCGTCCACGACCCCTCGCTCGGCTCGGTTTTGCGCGCGTCGAACGTGCGCTGCAGCGCGGGCAGCGCCTCGTGCGGCTGCAGCGACAGGTCGCCGCCGTCGATCCCTCGGTAGAAGCAGGTGCGTTCGCCCGTGTGGCAGGCAGGCCCGGCCGGTTCGACAAGCGCCAGCAGCGCGTCGCCGTCGCAGTCGATCCGCAGGTCGCGGACTTTCAAGATGTTGCCGCTCGTGGCGCCCTTGTGCCACAGCTCCTTGCGCGAGCGGCTCCACAGGTGCAGCTCCCCCGTGCTTTTGGTGAGGGCGACAGCCTCCGCGCTTGCGTAGGCGAACATCAGCACCTCGCCCGTGGCGAAATCCTGGGCGATGACGGCCACCAGGCCATCCTTGTCGTAGCTGGGCTCCATGAGACGGCTGAGTCTACGGAGAGGCGTCAGACCACGCGGATGCCGACCGACAGTCCGGCAACCTGGGCGAGGTGAGCGAGGTCACCGGGGTCAGAGGTAACGATCTCGTCGCCGTCGCGCGCCAAGAGGACCAATGCGGCGTCGACGACGTCAGTCGTCCCGCTCTGGGCAAGCAGCCGTCCAGCGTCGCGTCCGAGGGCGGCATCGAGCGGAGCGATGTCGGCGGCCCGCAGCAGCTTTCCGAGTGCGACCTGCCGTCGCGGGTCGCGCCACACCTGCCCGACGATGCCGCCGTGCGTTCGCCAGCTGCGTCCGGCCTCAAACTCGCTGCGCAGCAAATCAAACACGGCGATATCGCGCCGCTCGTAGGCGATGAGCCCACCGGCATCGAGGACGAGCGTCACGCCGCTCGCTTCGAATCGGCCGATCGCGCCCCGGAGCCCTCGCCGTCGGGAGCCGGCCGAACCCAGATCGTCTTGGCGTCAAGCTCGGCGCGGGCAGCCAGGCGCTCCTCGTCGGAGATGGGACCCCACTCGTCCTCGATCCACTCGAACAGCTCGCGCGCGGCGTCGAGCCGCCGCTCCTGTGCCATGCGCTCGGCGAGCGCTTCTTCGACCAGCGCACTGACGCTCGGCGCTCGCCCCTGCGCGACGGCCTGCTCGGCCGCCGTGAGGAGTTCGTCATCGATCGAGGCTGAGAGCCGCCGCTTCATGCCACGAATGTACCACGCCGTATGCCACGATCGTGGCACAACGAGCCAGCCCGGGACCAAAGACCGCCTCGCACGAGGAGCCGCGTCGACGGCCACATACGCCGAGGCGGGGTCGGGGGTGCTCCGCAGGCGAAGTTTGATGCCCAAGCCCGCAGGGCGCAGGGAGGAATGAGCCGAAGGAGCACCCCCGACCCCGCCGGAACGATGCAACCCCAGGAGCGGCTACTCGATGCCGAGCCGGTCCAACAGGCGATCCTCCCGCCGCCAGTTCTTGCGCACCCGCACCTTGAGGTCGAGGTGGATGTGCTCGTCGAGCTCCTGCTCGATCTCGCCGCGGGCAGCCTGGCCGATGCGTTTGACCATCTCGCCGCCCTTGCCGATCAGGATGCCCTGCTGGGAGTCGGCCTCGACCCAGATCTGCGCGACGACGGTGAGGAGGCCGTCTTCGCGGCGGGTGATGTCTGACACTTCGACCTCGACGGCGTGCGGCACCTCTTGGAAGGTGCGCCGCAGGACCTGCTCGCGGACGAGCTCGGCGAGGAGGATCTCGATGCGCTGGTCGGTCGCGTCGCGGGAGTCGAAGTAGAACGGGCCCTCCGGCAGCAGCGACACCATGTGGTCGACCAGCGGCTCGATGTGCTCTTCGTAGCGCGCAGAGATCGGGAAGACCTCGGCGTTCAGGCCGAGCTCGTTCGTCTCATCGAGCACCTTGATCAGCTGCGTCGGGGAGAGGCGGTCGATCTTGTTGACGACCAGCACGACCTTCGCGCCCGCCGCCTTGAGCGCTTCGGCGATCCAGCGGTCGCCCGGGCCGATGCCCTCCTCGGCGTTAACCAGGAAGAACACAGCGTCGCAGTCGCGCAGCTCGTGCTCGACCCGGCGCTGCATGCGCTCGGTGAGCTGGTCGCGAGGCCGCTGCACGCCCGGCAGGTCGACGAGGACCAACTGGAAATCATCGCCGGTGCAGACGCCGCGGATCGCGCGGCGCGTGGTCTGCGGCTTGTCGGACACAATCGCGACCTTGCGTCCGACGACGGCGTTCACAAGCGTCGACTTGCCCACGTTCGGGCGGCCGGCGAGGGCGACGAAACCAGAGCGCGTTGGGCCTTCGGGGGCGCCTTCGGCGCGCAGGTCGCCGCCGGGATGGTCGCCGGGGAGCGGCAGCTCGTTGGCCGACTCTTCGCCCGGAGGCTGCGGGATCGGAAGCTCCACCCCGTCCTCGGGGCCGTACTGCGGCTCGCGCTGGTTCACCCCTTCATTGGAGCAGGTCGCGACTTCGGACGCGCCCGAGGGAGCACCCGCGGCGGCTCAGCCGCTGGTGCTGAGGCAGCCCGTGAGGCCGTACTGGTCGGCGAACGGGCGGGTGTTCTTCTCGATCGCCTGGAGCTTCTTCATCAGCTCCGGGTCGTTCTTGCCGGTGGTGAGCGTCTTCGTCAGCTGCGGGATCAGGTCGAACGCACTGTCGAGCGTGTCGAGGAACGCGAGGTACTTGACCTTTACGTCTGCGGGTACGTCGACCTCGCGCAGATCGACGATCAGCTTGCGGCCCAGCGGGACGACCTCTTCCATGGCATCGGCGGCGCTCTCGGGGCCGCTCACGCCCTTCTTCTGGAACTCCGCGAGCACCTCGTTCGTGGCCTTTTCGTGCTTCTTGCAGCGCGCGTTGATGTCTTTCACCCACGCGGGCGCGTTCTTCGCTGCTTCCTTCTGCTCGCTCGCGTCGGGCGAGGCTTCGGCAACCGGGGTCGACGCCTCCGGTGCAACCGGTGTCGACGCTACGGCACGCGGCTCGTCGTCGCCACCGCATCCTGCAAGGGCAACGGCCGAAAGAGACAGGACGACGAAGGACCGGAACAGCATCGCGGCACCGTAGCGCAGCGGCGCCCGGCGGCACGCCGGACGGGCTGGCGCACCAGCTACCCGCGCGTGCGGGCCGCGTCGGCTTCGCGATGTTCGAACGCCGGTGCCATCCGATCGATCTCGCCGGGGAGGCATTGCTGGGCCGACGCCACGTCGCGCCACCCGGCGACCGCGTTCGCGACCTCGCGCACCACGCGGTCCGCTGCATCCGCAGAGAGGCGGAACACTGGCGCGACCTCAAGCGCGAGGTCGAGCCGCGCCTCATCAGACGTTCCGTCGATCGAGGTCGACAACGTCGTGTTCCCAGGCTCTGGATTCGGATTGACGTCGAACGCAGGAGAGAGTCGCCACCCACCTCCTCCGCGGCGGACGAAGCCGTGATTGCGGAGGTGATCATCGGTGTTGCGGATCAGGACTCCAAACACGATCCGCCGCCAGAGTTCGCGCAGATCGTCGGTCGGTGCAGCGCTCTCTTCCTCGATCACCTCGGCGATCTCCACGTAGCTGCGGTGTTCGCCATCGGCCGCACCGAGCAGCGTCATCGCACTCGCGTAGGCCAGACGATGGCGGGCCTGCCGGTCGAAACGGCGAACGAGCAGCACCCCGCGGCCGTCGACCGCCTCCAGTCGGGAGTCAGCCGCCAGTATCCCGGCGCGTCTTGCCAGCTCAAGCGCCACAGCTTCCCATCGGACGACGTCCCACTCGTCGATCACCGGCCGCGGAAACTTCGCGATCGAGATGGCGCCGTCGTGGTCGAGCACGTGCGCCTTTGGCCTGGCACCGCCCAGCGAGCTGCCCGCGCGAAGCAGTGTCGCCAACTGCGCGGCATCCGGGTCGTCGCGTTCCACCGCGTCGCTCGCGCCGAGCAGCAATGGGAGATCGACGAGGTACGGCACCCCAGTGTCGTCGTCGGCAAGCCAGGCACCTGTGGGCGAGGCGAACCGGTTCGCCCCCTGCCGCAGGTCATCGCGGACACCCACCAGGAAGTCGAGTTCGCCGAACGACCGCGGAGTCTCGCCAGCTAGCTCGGCTCTGCGCCGTTCAGCCCGCAAGATCAGCCGTCGGCCCCAGCGATCCGGCGCTGAATCGCTGAACGCCCCGAACACCTCCAGACCCACCGGGGTTTGGAGCGCCCCAGAAACCAGCGGCAGGTCCGGGTCGAGGGCGTACGCCCGAGCATCCGCGAGGAAGCCTGCGTCGTACATGAACGTCGCGCTCTCGACCTGGCGCCTGCGATGACCGAACAGCTTCCCTGCGAAGACCGGTGCTCCGTCGAGTTCGACGAACACGCCGAGCGAGTCAGCCATCGCGCTCACTCCGATGCCGAACCCGCTGCGGCAGGAGTTCATCAGCCCTGAGCCGACCAACCTCGTGCTCATACGGATCGAGGGCGTTGGCAACGGCCTCGAGAAGCCCAAGCCCCCGCAAGACCCTCAGCAGACTCTCGACCGTCACGCCGCCCTCGCCAGATTCCAGCCGCATCACGACCTTCCGGTTGACGCCTGCGCGCTCCGCGAGCTGACTCTGCGTCAGCCCACGCAGCTTGCGCCACGCCAGCACGTTCTCGCTCAGTTCAACTTCGGCTCGTCGCACCGGACGCGGTACCGGCACCGTACGTCGTAGATCGGAATCCGCCATTGCGCGACCATACGCCGTAGGCGCGCCGATGTAAAGTCCCTTAGATGGGACCTAAAAGGAGCTTTGGCCCCTTATAAGGGTCTTTACCGGAGCCAGCCCATCAGCTCCGCCTGGAGCGCGAGCATCTGGCCGTCGTCGACCTCGTGGTCCATGCCGGCGAGGTGCAGCGCGCCGTGGACGACCGTCTCCAGCAGGTCGACGGTGCGTTCGGGGCAGATCACGATGTCGCCGAGCTCGCGGGTGAGCTCCTCTACCCCGCTGCCGGCCACGGCGTCGTCGAGCTCGTCGCCCGGGCCGAAGATCGGCTCGTCGCCGTCGACGGGGAAGCTGATCACGTCGGTCGCGTCGCCCTTGCCGAGGTAGTCCTCGGCCAGCTCGCGGCTGCGCGCCTCGTCGACGAAGTGGATCGCGACGTGGCCCGAGCCGATCCCAGCCGACGCGAACGCCAGCTCAAGCGCGGTGCGCAGCTCGTCGTCGCTCGGCGCCTCAGGCGCGTGGTCGCGACCCTCGACTTCGATCTCCAGCATCAGCGGGGACGGCCGACGGCAGCCTCGGGCGACACGGTCAGTCTCCTGCTGCGCGCTCGGCGCGGCGCTGGATGGCCTGGCGCTCGCGCTCGGCGTCGTCGGCGTCGTACGCATCGACGATGCGGCGCACGAGCTTGTGCCGGATCACGTCTTCGGAGCCGAACTTGATCATCCCGATGTCGTCGACGTCAGACAGGATCCGCTGCGCCGAGAGCAGCCCCGAGCGCGTGCCGCGCGGCAGGTCGACCTGCGACGTGTCGCCAGTGATGACCATCTTGGAGCCGAAGCCGAGGCGCGTGAGCACCATCTTCATCTGCTCCTGCGTGGTGTTCTGCGCTTCGTCGACGATGATGAAGCTGTCGTTGAGCGTGCGCCCGCGCATGAACGCGAGCGGCGCGACCTCGATCTGGCCCTTTTCCAGGTACGCGGCGACCTTCTCGGCACCAAGCATGTCGTGGAGCGCGTCGAAGAGCGGGCGCAGGTACGGGTCGACCTTCGCCATGAGGTCGCCGGGGAGGAAGCCGAGGCGCTCGCCGGCCTCCACCGCGGGGCGCGTGAGCAGGATGCGCTGGACGCGCCGCTCGGCCAACGCGGCTGCGGCGAGGGCCACGGCCAAGAACGTCTTACCGGTACCAGCCGGGCCGATCCCGAAGGTGACGGTGTTGTGGCGGATCGCGTTGACGTAGGCGCGCTGGCCGGGCGTCTTGGGCGCCACGCGCATCGTGCGGCCCTTCCAGATCACGTCGTCGTGGAGAGCAGCCGCCGATTCCTTGTTGGCCACACCGCCGGCAATGCGCTCGACCTCGCCCGGGTCGGGCGCCACGCCACGCTCCGACAGCAGCACGATCTCTTGAATCACGGCGCTCGCTGCCGCCACGGCTTCCGCCTCGCCTTCGAGGACGATGCGGTTGCCGCGCAGCGTGATGGTGGCGTCGAGCGTGCGCTCCAGTTCGCGCAGCGTCGCGTCGGCTGCACCCGCCAGCGCCGAGGCTGCCTCGTTCGTGATGTCGAGCTCTCGACGGGTCGTGCTGCCTTCAACTGCCACACCCACAGGCTACCTCGCCCAGCGGAATGCCCCGGACTGCCCCGGGGGCCCTTTACAGTCGAACCTAAAAGTGGGTAGAGTGCCCACTATGGCGTATCTCACGCAGCGTGGCGGCCATCGCTGGGAGCTCCGGGAGTCGGTGTCGACCGACCGCGGACCGCGCAGCCGCACGCTCGCCAGCTTCGAGCGGCTCACCGACGATGTGCTCGAGCACGCCGCCTCGCGGGCGACGAAGCCGTTCGATCCCGACGTGATCAAGGCTGCGGCACGCCGCTCCGCCGTTCCCGTCGAGTTGCCAGCCGCCGAGCGTGCCGCCCGCGAACTGACCGCGCTGCTCGCGCAAGGCGCCACCGTCACCCCCGCGATCGCGGGCGTCTTGCGGGAGCTGCTCGGCCTCTCCGAGCCGGTCCGCCCGTCTGATGCGGCTACCGCAGCTGCGCAGTGGGTCGGCGCGTCGCTGCAAGACCGCGCCGACGCCCTCGAAGACCTTCTCCTCCTCGCCGACGCGCTCCCCATGCCGGCGCGCGATGAGCATCCGTCCTTTCCCCGCCTCGACTCGCTCGCGGCCCCGCGCGCCGCGTGAGTGAGCCGAGCCTTCCCGACAAGGTCGTTGCGGTCCACCAGACCCTCACGCAAGCAGGGCTGGGCCACGCATTCGGCGGCGCGCTCGCGCTCGCCTATTACGCCGAGCCGCGCGCAACGGTCGACATCGACCTCAACCTCTTCGTGGCCGCCGCCGACTTCCGCACGGTCGCCGACCTCCTCGGGCCGCTCGGGGTCAACGTCGCCGTCAACCAGGCAGTCGTGGAGCGCCACGGCCAGTGCCGGCTGCGCTGGGGCCGTACCCCGCTCGACCTGTTCTTCGCCTACGACCCGTTCCACGAGGCGATGGAAGGCGCGGCCCGCACCGTCCCGTTCGCCGAGACGACGATCCGCGTCCTCTCACCCGAGCACCTGATCGTCTGCAAAGCCGCGTTCGACCGACCGAAGGACTGGCTCGACATCGAGCAGATCCTCGTGGCGTGCGACCACGTCGACCTGCCCGAGACGAAGAAGTGGCTTGCGCAGATCGTCGGCGAGTTCGACCAGCGCTCCGGCCGCTTCACCGCGCTCGCCGCGCAGTACCTCGGACCGGCGGTGCCGTAGCTCTCGCCGGTGAGCGCTACCAGCGCGAGCGCTGACACCGTCGGTCTACCAAAGCAGTGCTGTCCGAGCTTCTAAATACGCTCCAGCTGTGACGTCGTCGGACCCAGCGGGAGATCTCGAAGCGCGGCGCCTCCGTTCGACCGGCTCGACCCTCGCCGTAATCGGCGTGGCGTGCCTCGTTGGGCTCGGACTCCTCCTCGGCGGCGAAGCCCTTTCCGAAACGAAGCACGGAGTACTGCGAGCATTCATGCTCAACGTCGGAAGCCTCGTTATGGCGACGGCTCTACTTTCGCTGCTCTGGGAGCTCCGGGGAAGGCGCGTTTTCGCTCAGGAGGTACTGGCCGCAGCTGGAGTAGCCGCCGACGTCCGAGCGGCGGGGCTACGCGCAGTTAATGCGGAGTATCTTCGCGTCGCGAAGTGGTCAGACCTTTTCCGCGATACCACCTCGATCGACCTGCTCGTTTCTTGGAGCGCCACCTGGCGCTCTTCTAACGAAGCGCTCTGGAAGGCTTGGATCGGCCGGTCGGGCGTCATGCTCCGGGTTTTGCTCCCAGACCCAGACGACCCGTCTGTGGTCGCCGAGCTCGCCAAGCGGTTCGACATGAGCAATGTCGATGTCATTTCGAAGATCAGAGAAGCGGCTGCGTTCTATAGCGCGCTCCAAGGTGACGCGGGCACCGCATCGACCGTCACCGTCGCGTACTCGCCCTTTGCTCCAGTGTGGGCTTACTACGGATTTGGCGGGACTCGGATTGTCACGGTTTACCCCGCAACCCCAGGACGTACACCAGATGTCCCGGCCATGGTGTTCACCGCGGACGGAAGCGTAGGAGCCTTTCTAGGCAGCCAGTTCGAGCGCGCGTGGGCTCGAGGGAGGACCGTATGACAGTCGAGCTCGCAATCGGACCCACTATGATCCGGCTCTTCGAAGATGACCTTGACGCCGAAACGTTCGTGCAGTTGAGCCGGTGCCCTCTGCAAGCCTGGGACGTCGAAACCACGGGTTTGAGCTGGGACAAAGACCGGCTGCTTTTGGTCCAAGTTGAGGCGGAGGGCCAACCCATCGCAATCGTCCGGCTCAACTCGCCCGTAGCCCCCCCGCGACTCTCCGCGCTGCTAAGAGACAACCGAGTCCAAAAGCTCTTTCATCACGCGATGTTCGACCTACGGTTCCTCTCGTCTGCGTGGAACGTTTCGCCAAGAAACGTCGCTTGCACCAAGATCGCGGCAAAGCTTCTCGAGGTCCCTCACCCCCAGCAAAGCCTCGCTCCTCTATTGGAACGGTTCATCGGAGTTCGTCTTGACAAGACGGAGCAGACTTCGAATTGGGGCGCGAAATCGCTCTCTGACTCTCAGGTTCGGTACGCAGCGCGCGACGTCCTGCACTTGCGAGAGCTCTTGTTTCAGCTGCGGAGCGAGCTGATAGACCGAGGACGGTGGGATCTCGCTCTTGCCTGCTTTGATCATCTCCCGACCCGGGTTGAGCTGGAACTGCACGCGATCCCGGATCCATACACGTACTGAAGTACTCGGTACGGTTCATCGCCGCGACAAGATCTCAAGACGCTGACCGGTGACGGGTCGGGGGTTGATAATTGGAGTTGCGTCGTGGCAGATCCTGACTCCGAACCCGCGAGCATCCCCTCCCAGCGGGTTCGCGGCAGCCCGGAGAACATCGAGTCCACGAAGGTCACAGAGTCCCTGTGTGCGCGGCGACCCCTAACAGAGCCTCGGAGGCCAAGCGTGGCAGCTAGTGACTACAGCTACCGCCCTGGCTCTCTCGGGCGTTCTACGCCACCCGACACGTCGATGGGCAGACCGGAGATGAGGACGAGCCTGGGTCGCAAGACACTAGCGGTCCACAAAGCGCTAACGCAAGCAGGAGTCGATCACGCCTTCGGCGGGGCCCTCGCACTTGCCTATTGCGCCGAGCCCCGGCCCACGACCGACGTGGATTTGAACGTCTTCGTTCCTGAGACGGACATTCCGGGACTGGCCGCTCTTCTCGACCCACTCGGTCTCAACTTTTCGGCCCGTATTGAGCTCGCCAAGCGAGACGGTCAGTGCCGCGCGCTGTGGGACTCTACCCCGTTTGATGTCTTTTTCGCCTACGATCCCTTTCACGACGCGATGGCTCGCGCCGCCCGGTCCGTCCCTTTCGAAGGCGAGACGATCCGGGTGATTTGCGCGGAGCACCTGATCGTTTGTAAAGCCGTTTTGGACCAACCCAAACACTGGCTCGACATCGAACAGATCCTTGTCTCAGGGAATGACCTGGATGTCGTCGAAATGAAGAAGTGGCTCAGCTGGATCGTGGGCGAGTCCGACTACCGCTTCGTCCGGCTGATCACGCTGACGGTCCGGTGTTTGGGGGATGCCGTGCAGTAGGTCTGACTGACCGCTCGGTCTGAGAGGGCCCCGCGAGCCGAAAACGGTCATGGTGAACTCGTCTGGAAATCGGCCGTCTCGCGCAGTCGCGAAGCAGACGTGACGGCGTGTTCAAGCGGGTATCTGCCGGGCACAAGGATTGAGACCACGAGCACCAGCCTCTAGCTCGAGAACGGACGTCTCCGCTCCGCCGCACTGGCCGTCAACGAAAAGTGACCTAGCAGGCAGTGAACCGGGTAACCGCCTGTCGAGGCGCCAACGCGTTCGAGACCCAACTCGGCAGGCCCTCTTAGAGCGGCCTGGTGAGCTGACGCCCGTCGATCCCGCTTCCAGACCAGAGTCCCGCGATCTTAAGGAGGAGTACCCCCAGCTTGCTCAATCTCAGGGGCTGGGCGCTGCCGAGCACTCGGCACGGCTCCGCTCGTGATCGTCGCACGCACAGGTCGGACTCTTAGGCGGACTTGATGTCACTCGCCTTCGGCGCCGGGTGCTCGCCCTGATCGAGGCGCGGGACCTTGCCGAGCTGGCCCAGCTCGGCGGTGTCGCGGCCGAAGAACAGGCCGACGTTCCAGTCGGCGAGCAGGCGCCCGCGGCGACCGAGGCCCGGCATCAGCGCCAGGTGGTACGTCCGGGCGATGAACCACGCGGGCAGGCCGCTCCAGCGCAGGCCCATCGTCTCGGCGACCGCCTTGCGCTGGCCCATGTCGACGACCACGCCGCGGGTCTTGTACTTGAAGGTCGTCGGCGTGCCGGTGCCGAGGGCCGCCGCGACGTTGCGGCCGGCCGTGCGGCCCTGGCGGATCGCGTGCTGCGCCGTCGGCGGCGACGGGCGCTTGCCCTTCGCTGCCGGGTCCGGGA
>JAEZDB010000078.1 GCA_023429855.1 Actinomycetes bacterium | reverse complement strand
CGCCGCCGCTCCCGCCCGCGCTTGGCACCGGACTGGCGATCGGGGACGGCGGCCGGCGGTACGTCCCGCACGGCCGGCGGACCCAGCTGCAATCCGACGGCTCCGTCGTCGCAACTGGCACGTGGCGCGACACCGCGAGCGGGGTGGAACTTCCCGGCGTGGCGCGCTGGCGGTGGAGCATCACCGACAGGGGCGCCGTCAAAGCCGCGTTTGTCGTGCCGTGCCGCTGCACCGTCGTCGCAGGGGCCAGAATGCGCGGGGGAGCACGCACGCAGGCGGTCGGCGCAGGGTTGCGGGTCACCGACGGCGTCGGCTCGGTGCAGTGGTCGCTCGACGCCGAGGCGGCGCGGCCCATGCGGGTCGGCGCGGTCCGGCAGCTCGGGGCGTCGGCCTACGAGCCGGTGCTCGAGGAGCGTGAGCTTGCGCGCGAAGTGACTCGCGCCGGCACTGGCGTCACCCTGCGGGTGGCGCCGTCGGCCCGCTGACGCTCAGCCGTCGACCACGTCGCTGCAGTCGCGCTCACGTCCACGCTCGCCGCGCGGCTGGCTCGGCAGGTCGGTGGTGATCGACCCGAGCATGTCAGCGAACTGCTCCTGCACCTTGGCGGCCGCCGGAGCGCGCAGAATCACCTGGTAGTACTGCGCGACGCGGGCGCCCTGACACGTCGCGAAGAAGTAGGCCGTGCGCTCCTGGTCGCCGAGGCGCGCGCTCCACCGCCAGACCCACCGGCCGCCGCGCGCCGTGACCGGGCCGAGGTCGATGAACCGCAGGTCCTTGTCGTTGGCGTACTCGGCAACGCGGTCGGTCGCGAACTCACGCACCGTGCGGTCGCGGCGGCCGTAGCCCTGCTCGACCTGGATCTCGGCGCAGACCGTGCCGCCCTGGCAGTCGGTGACGCCGGCGGGCGCGTCGAGCGTTCCTTGCCACCGGTGAATCACCAGCCGCCGCGCCTCAAACTGGCGCAGGCGGGCTGCGCGGTCCTCGGGATCGAGCTGGGCCAGGTCGCCGGTGTTCTCGATGTCGACCTTGCCCGTGGCGATGTTGCCCCAGCCGGCGGGGATCTGGACCTGGAAGCCCTTGCTCTCCCACGAGCGGACCTTCGCGGCTCCCACCACGCTGATCTTGCCGGGCACAACCCGGTCGACGAGTGCGTCGGCGTTGGCGTCGCGGACGACCACGCTGAGCACGCCGAGCAGGGCGAACAGCAGCAGGAGACCGAACCCCGACGCGAAGATGGTGGCGTTGCTGTAGGTGGCGCTGCGAGGCGCGGGGGCTGGTGCGGACATTGCGCCGACCGTAGACCGTCGGCAGGGTCTGCGCACGTCCTCGGGGCCCGTTCGGCTGCCAACGTTGGCCACGAGCAGGCCGACCCCCTCTGGCAGCATCGCGGCTCGAGCGATGTCGAGTTCTACGCCGCCCCAACCACCGCCCGCCCCGGCGTCCGTCAGCCCGCGTCAGCGGCGGCTGATGGCCGACTACGAGGCGATCCGCGCCGAGCTCGCGGGGCACCCACACATTCGGGTCGAGCCACTCGGTGCGATGCCGCCCGAGCGTTACCGGATCACGTACCTGCTCAAGAGCCTGCGCATCGAAGGCGATCAGCCGTTCGTCGCCGAGGAGCACGTCGTCGACCTTCAGCTGCCGCTCGGCTACCCACGTGAGCAGCCGATCGCGGTGCCGCGCAGCGACGTCTTCCATCCGAACGTCGACCAGACGAAGTACTGCATCGCCGACTACTGGTCGGCTGGCCAGCCGCTCACCGACATCGTCACGAAGATGGGCGAAATGCTCCAGTTCCGGGTCTACAACGTGAAGAGCCCGCTCAACGCCGTGGCGGCGCGCTGGGTCGCTGAGCACGAGTCGCTGCTCCCGATCGGCGACGTCGACCTCGGTACCGCCGACTTCGAGATCGAGCTGCGCCCCGCGCCGGTCGCGGTCGGCGCCGCGGAGGCGGAGTCCGAGACCGAGGACGGCGCCAATCCCGAGCCGGAGGCTGGTGAGGCGCCAGCGCCAACGCCGGCGACCCCGCTCGCCGACGATGAGGACTTCGTCATCACACTCCGTCAGGAGCCCACGGCATGAGCGCCCCGGTCACCTCTGGAGAGCGCGAGCAGCCGGCGCTGCCGAAGCTCAGCGCGGGCCCTGCTCGCTCGCAGATTGGCGGTGAAGCTGGCGGCCGCCCCGCATGGGAGGCGACGCTCGGCCTCGCCGTCGGCGGAGCGCTGCTGGGCTACGTGGCGATCGTGCTCGGCTGGGCGGTCACGGAAGCCGCGGGGATCGCGGATGGTCGGAGTCTCGGACCGGTCGCCCTCTATACGGCGGTCCTCGCCACGATCTACTCGCTCATCGTCGCAGCGGCGTCCGACGTCCGCGACGGGATCTGGGACCGTGCGATCGTGCGCGGTGCTCTGGCGGCCGTGGTCGGCGCCGTCGTCGGCGCGGCGGCCGGTGCGCTGTCGTACCTGCTCTTCGACCAGCTTCAGCAGGCCCAGGACCCGGGTGCCCCGCGGTTCTACCTCCTGCGAGCGCTGGCATGGTCGGCGTTCGGCGTCGGCATCGGATTGGTCGGCGGTCTCACCGAGCGCTCCGGCCGCAAGGCGGTCAACGGCTTGATCGGCGGGCTGATCGGCGGCGCGATCGGCGGCGTGCTCTTCCACTACGTCGGTCAGCGCGTCGACGGCGACGCCGAGGCTCGGCTGATCGGGCTCGCGGCGATCGGCATCTGCACCGGTGCGGCGATCGGGCTCGTCGAGGGCGCGCGGCGCCAGGCCTGGCTGCGCGTCGTGGCTGGCGGCATGGCCGGCAAGGAGTTCATCCTCTACCACGACCTGACGACCGTCGGCTCGGCACCGAAGTGCCAGATCACGTTGATCAAGGACCCGGGCGCTCAGCCGTTCCATGCGCAGATCGCCGTCGACGGACCGCGCCGGATCGTCAGCGCGATCGACGGCGCGCCGGTCGGCGTGAACGGCGCACCGGTCCGCAGCCGCCCGCTTCGTTCCGGCGATCAGATCCAGATCGGCGCCACCACCCTGCTCTACCAGGAGCGGGACTGAGCCCGTGGGGCTCGTCTCACGCCACGTCTCCACCCACTCCGAGGACCCCGACACTCATGGACATCACCGTCATCGACGCCACCGGCAGCAAGACCGAGGACGCCACCGTGCCCGGCAACGCGCCGGCCGGCCGCATCATGGCCAAGCTGATCGAGCTCATGGAGCTGCCAAGCGTCGGCCCTGATGGGCAGCCGCTCTCCTACAAGTTCCACCACAAGCGCAGCGGCCGCCAGATCGGCGACCACGAGACGCTCGAGACGGCCGGTGTCGGCGACGGCGACGTGCTGCGCCTCGTCGCCGAGATCACCGCGGGCTGACGGAGCAGCGCATGGCCGCCGCGCAGAGCCAGGCCGACGACGAGCAGGGCCGCTACCACCGCCAGACGCTGATCAGCTGGTGGGAGCAGGACCGCCTGGCCGCCGCCCGCGTGCTCGTGGTCGGCGCAGGTGCACTCGGCAACGAGCTGGTGAAGAACCTCGCGCTCGCCGGAGTCGGCACCGTCGTCGTCGCCGACATGGACACGATCGAGAACTCGAACCTGTCGCGGTGCGTCTTCTTTCGCGCGTCCGATGAAGGCCGGCTGAAGGCCGAGGTCGTCTGCGAGGCGGCTCGCGAACTCAACCCCGACGTGGCCTTCCACGCGGTCACCGGCGACATCCGCCACGCGATCGGCGTCGGCAGCTTCTCCGGGTTCGACCTCGTCCTCGGCGGCCTCGACAACCGGGAGGCGCGACTGCACACCAACCAGGCCTGCTGGAAGGCGGGGATTCCCTGGATCGACGGCGCGATCGAGGGCCTGATGGGCGTGGTGCGCGTGTTCTCTCCGCCGGATTCGGCGTGTTACGAGTGCACGATGAGCGACCGCGACCACGAGCTGCTCGCCGCTCGCCGGACCTGCGCCCTCCTCACGCGTGAGGAGATGCTCGACGGCAAGGTGCCGACCACCGGCACGTCGGCGAGCGTCGTCGCAGGCATGCAGGTGCAGGAGGCCATCAAGCTGCTGCACCAGGATCGCCTCCCCGAGAGCATGGCGGGCAAGGGGTTCGTGGTGAACGGGATGACGCACGACTCATACGTGGTCGAGTACCCGCGCCAGGACGGGTGCATGAGCCACGACACCTACGCGCTCGACGGCGCCACCGTCGTACCGCGTGACGAGTCCTTCGGGGCGTTGCTCGACCGCGGCGCTTGGGAGTTCTCCGTGCCCGCCGACGAGATCGCCATCGACCTCGAGCACGACGTGATCGTGTCGTTCACCTGCCCTGAGCACGGCGTCGGCGACGACGACCCGGTCCTGCTCACCAAGGCGACCACGGGCAGTGCGCTCTGTCCAGACTGCGGCGGGGAGCGCGTGCTCGACGTCCGCCACTCCGTGAGCGCGGCCGATCCCGAGCTGGTCGGACTAACGCCGGCCGATCTCGGGCTCCCGCCTGCTGATGTCGTCACGGCGCGCGGCGCTGCGGCGCGGATTCACTTCGTCCTCGACGATCCGCACCCGTGGGAGTTCGTCGAGGCCCATCTGGTCGAGGAGGAGGCGCGATGAGCGCAGGAGTCCAGGAGCTGCGGATCGCCGACATCGCCGAGCGGCACCGCACGGCGATGCACCGCCATATCTTCGATCACGCCGATCACGAGGTGGGCGGCGTGATCGTCGGCCGGATCGACGGCCGCACCGGCCGCTCGCGAGTGACGGGCGTGATCCCAGCACTCGAGGCGGTCGGCGAGCGTGCAAGCGTGACCTTCACCCACGAGGCGTGGGAGACGATCCTCGAGCGGCAGGAAGAGGAGTTCCCCAACACGCAGATCGTCGGCTGGTACCACTCGCATCCCGGCTTCGGAATCTTCCTGTCGGAGCACGACCTCTTCATCCACCGCAACTTCTTCGGTGATCAGCACCAGTTTGCGTACGTCGTCGACCCGATCGAGCACTCCGAGGGCATCTTCGGCTGGCGCGACGGCGAGGTCGCGATGTTCGAGTGCGTCGAGGACTTCTCCACGGCGCACGTCGGCGGCAGCTCGGGCGGGCTCGGCGCAGAAGGCGTGCCGATTCACAAGCGTGACCTGATGCCGCCGCCACGGCCTGCCGCCGGCAAACTGACGATCGGGCTCGACGACCTGGCGAGCTTGGATGATGCTCCAGACGGCGACGGTGCTGCAGCCCCAGGGCTCGTGGTCGGTGACGACGAGGTCGGCGGCGCGCGCCGCCCGGTGCACGCCGCGCCGGCTCCAGGGGCCGGCATCGGTTCGCCTGTGGGCGGTCTCCGGCGTCCGGTCGATCCGCGCATCGAGCAAGAGCGACAGGCGGCGCGCCGTCGTCGCGGCCTGCTGGCCGGTGTCGCTGGCGTCGTCCTCGTCGCTGGCGTCGGCCTCGTGATCGCGACCGGCAGCGGCGGCGACGAACGCTCGGTCAACGGCGTCTCCGTGACCGACGAGGGCGTGAAGGACAAGGCGCAGGCCAACGCCAAGAGCCAGCGCGAAGCCGCGCAGTCGTTCAAAGCGGCCGGCATTGCGGCGCTCGCGGCTGAGAACAAGAAGTCGGTCGACGCCTACAAGCTCAAGCGTGTGAAGAAGGTCGCCACGAACAGTGGGGGCGACAACGGGCTGCCCGAGCAGACGCAGACGCCGGCGACGGCGACGCCGTCGAGGTCGGCGGCGCCGCAGCCAGCGAATCCCCCGCAGACGCCCCCCCAACGCAAGCCCCCGCAAGGCAGCATCAACTGACTTTGGACTACTAGCTCCGCGGCCGCAGCGTGATCTCGAAGTCGTCTGCGACGTCGCCCGCTCCGGCGGGCGCCGTAGCAGCGACGGGCGCGGCCGGCGCCTGAGCGCCCGCTGCCGGCACCGGACTCGTCGCGAGCGCGCTGGTTGCGGTGCGCCGCCGGCGCAGCAGGAGCT
>JAEZDB010000007.1 GCA_023429855.1 Actinomycetes bacterium | reverse complement strand
CGTTTGAAGTACCCCACGCGGGGAACTTCAAACGCGATCCCGCTGCCGCGGCGGGCCGGCCGCGGTTCGGTCGGCGCGGCGCGGCGCGCTGCTTAGGCCGCGTCGGGCAGCAGCAGCGTGTGGCCGGTTTTGCGCTGCTTCGCGCGCAGATAGGCCAGGTTGCTGTGCGTGATGAACACGCTCGTCGGCACCACCTCGCGCACGCCGATGCCCAGCTCGCGCAGTCGCGCGGCCTTGTCGGGGTTGTTCGTGAGGAGGTCGACCTCGCGCACGCCGACCGCGCGCAGCATCTCGGCGGCCGCGGTGTAGTCGCGCTGGTCGTCCTCGAAGCCGACCGCGTTGTTGGCCTCGTACGTGTCGAGACCGGCGTCCTGCAGGGCGTAGGCGTCGAGCTTGTTGTAGAGCCCGATGCCGCGGCCCTCCTGCCGCAGGTAGAGCACGTAGCCGCCGACGGCGCTGGTGCGTTCGAGGGCCTCGCGCAGCTGCGGGCCGCAGTCGCAGCGCTCGCTGCCAAGCACGTCGCCGGTGAGGCACTCGGAGTGCGGCCGCACGAGCGGTGTCGGGTTCGACGCGTAGTCGCCGAGGCCGAGCACGAGGTGCTCGCGGCCGTCGGAGAGGCCGGTGAAGGTGAACACGTCAGCCTCGGTGCGGAAGCCGTCGCCCAGGGTCAGCGGGACGCGCACCTTGGTCCGGACCGCCGGGACGACCGGCTGATCCGTGCGGCGCAGGGCGGTCGGCTGGGCGGTGCAGGGGCTGAGCTGAGACAAGTGGCGGACTCTTGGTTCGATGCTGGCAGCCGACTTCGGTTGCCACGGCAAGCATAGTCGGAAGATCGTTGCTTGCGCAAGGACTTCGTGCGAGTTATCGGTCCATACGGGGGCGAAGTCCCGCGAGATCAGGCTGTCGGAGGAGTTGATGCGCGCGCTTCCCGGGCAGCGAGGCAGCCCGCCGCCGGGCTTCCTAGAATGGAACACGTGTTCGCTGACCTCTTTACGCCGTACGGCGAGAGCCCCGCCGCTTCCGCCGACGACGAGGTCAAGGTCGAGCGCGTGCCGAAGGCGCCCAAGCGCGGCGGTTCGCTCAAAGAAGAGGCGGCGCGGATCCGGGCCGAGCGCGAGGCGCTCGAGGCCGAGGAGCAGGCGCGAGCGGCGGCAGCGGCCGACGGCCCGTCGATCTACGACGACGAAGACGACGCGATCGACGCCCCGGCGGGCTACGACGAGTCGCTGAGCGCCGAGTTCTTCGAGGACGAGGAAGACCCCTACGCGGCGGAGGCGCTCGAAGCGCGCCTCGCCGGCCTGATCGAGGGGATGAACGACAACCAGCGTGAGGCCGTCTTGCACGACACCGGCCCGGCGCTGGTCCTCGCGGGCGCGGGTTCGGGCAAGACGCGCGTGCTCACGCACCGCATCGCCTACCTCGTCGAAAGCGGCAAGGCCCGCCACGACGAGATCCTCGCGATCACGTTCACCAACAAGGCCGCGCAGGAGATGCGCGACCGTGTCGAAGGCATGCTCGGCGCGCGGATCAAGGGCATGTGGGTCACCACCTTCCATTCGGCCTGCGTGCGGATCCTGCGCGCCGAGGCCGATCGCCTTGGCTACACGAAGAGCTTCACGATCTACGACCAGTCCGACGCGCGCCGGATGGTCAAACGCTGCCTCGACGAGCTGGGCGTCGACCCGAAGCGGTTCACGCCCTCGTCGATCCTCAACCAGATCAGCGACGCCAAGAACAAGCTCCGCGACTCCGAGGACTACGCGAAGATGGTCGGGTCGTACTTCGAGCGGACGGTCTCCGACGTGTACCGGCTCTACGAGTCGGAGCTGATCAAGGCCAACGCGATGGACTTCGACGACCTGCTCGTGCGCACGGTGAACCTGCTCGAGCTGTTCCCCGAGGTGCGCGAGCGCTACCAGCGCACGTTCCGCTACGTGCTCGTCGACGAGTACCAAGACACCAACCACGCGCAGTACCGCCTGCTGAACCTGCTCACGAGCCGCAAGGACGGTCCGGCCAACCTGATGGTCGTCGGCGACGACGCGCAGTCGATCTACGGCTTCCGCGGCGCCGATATCCGCAACATCCTCGACTTCGAAGAGGACCAGAAGGACGCCGTCACGATCACGCTCGACCAGAACTACCGGTCGACGCAGACGATCCTCTCGGCGGCCAACGCGGTGATCAAGGGCAACCGCGAGCAGAAGGAGAAGCACCTCTGGAGCGACCACGGTGAGGGTGAGCTGATCACCTGCCGCGAGACGCCCGACGAGCACGCCGAGGCCCGCTTTGTGGTGCACGAGATCGAGCGGCTCGTCGACGAGGAAGACGTCGGCCGCAGCGACATCGCCTGCTTCTACCGGACCAACGCCCAGGCCCGCGTGCTGGAGGACCTGCTGATCCGGCGCGACATCGACTACCAGGTGATCGGCGGCACCCGGTTCTACGAGCGCATGGAGATCAAGGACGCGCTCGCCTACCTCACGCTCGTCGTGAACCCGCGCGACATGGTCGCCTTCGGCCGCGTGATCAACACGCCCAAGCGCGGCCTGGGCGACACGTCGGTCGGACGCGTGCTGCAGCACGCCGACGCGATCGGCGAGAACCCGCTCACGATGGCGGCGCGCGCCGACCAGGTCCCAAACCTCGGGGCGGCGGCCGTGAAGAACATGAAGGCGTTCGCGTCGCTGATCCGCGACCTGCGCGCGCGCAACGACGACGGCATGCCCGTCAGCGAGCTGCTCAAAGCCGTGCTCGACAAATCCGGCTACATCGAGGCGCTGGAGAACGAGCGCTCGGTCGAAGCCGAGGGACGGATCGAGAACCTCAACGAGCTCGTGAACGTGGCCGCCGAGTACGACGCGACCGACCGCACCACGGCCGGCGCCGACGGCTTCCTGCAGGAGCTGGCGCTCGTCGCCGACACCGACGGGCGCCGCGACGACATGGGCACCGTCACGCTGATGTCGCTGCACAACGCGAAGGGCCTCGAGTACCCGGTCGTGTTCATCCTCGGCATGGAAGACGGCGTCTTCCCGCACTCGCGCTCGTTCGACGAGGGCACCGTCGAGGAGGAACGGCGCCTTTGCTACGTCGGCATCACGCGGGCCAAGGAGCGGCTCTACCTCTCGTGGGCGCAGAAGCGGCAGACCTTCGGGCAGACCAACTACGCGATCCGCTCGCGCTTCCTCACGGAGATCCCGCCCGAGCTGATCAAGGGCGGCGGCATCGACGACACCGGCGGCCGGGTGATCGGCGGCGCGGGGTACGGCGGCGGCGCCAGCGGCTACCGCAGCAACGGGCCGCGCGGCGCGACCACGGCGCCGCCGAGAGGCGGGGGAGACCCCAAGACGGCCGACGGCGAGACGCTGCACGTGGGCGACGACGTCGAGCACCGCCAGTTCGGCCCCGGCACGATCGTCGGAGCCCAGCCCGGCGGCGTCGTGATCGTCCGGTTCGCCGACGACGGCGTGGAGCGCAAGCTGATGTCGGAGTTCGCGCCGCTCACCAAGCGGTAGGGCAAATCGGCAACAGTCCGTAGCGCGGCGGGCGCAACTTTGGCGCGCCGCCCGCGTTGTAGCGGCCATGCCCTTGCTGCTTCCCCACCCGGCGGCTGACCGATCGAGCAGGCGCGGATCGTTTCGCCTGCGGTGACAGCGCGCTTAGCCAGTCCGATCCAGGTAGGTCTCGCCGCGTGGGCTCAGGCGATAGCCGACCTTCAGCGACTCGGTGAGTCCCAGCTCCTTGAGCTTGCGGACGTCGCGCTTGAAGACGAGCGTGTCCAGCTCCTCGCCCGGGGTGTAGGTCTGCGCGTAGTGCGCCGCCAGGTCGGCGGCCAGCGTCGCGGGCTGGTCGCGGATCAGCTCGAGCGTCGCGCGGGTCCAGGGGCCGCGGGTCGCGGCGCGGTCGAAGCGGTCGAGGCGAGCGGTGATGGCGGCGACGTCGTCGTCCGTCAGCGCGGCATCCTCCCGCAGCGCGACGCGTGGATCGTCACCGGCGTAGGCGAGGCCGACACGGTAGATGTCGCGCTCGGGGAACTTCGCCATCAACCGCAGGAGCTGAGCATGGGGGATGCCGGCGCGGCGGGCGGCTTCCTCGTCGAGCGTGCCCAGTTCGACGACGTCGACCGAGGTGACCTCGACCAAGCCGACACGCGTGCGCAGCTTGCTGCCGACCTTCACGCGCGGAGCAGACCAGCGGCGGAACGCGAGGTCGACCGTGCCGGCCTGGATCGCCTGCAGCTCGGCGAGGCGCAGCAGCATGCGTCAGCAGCCTCGGCTGGCGACGACCGTCGCCGTCATGTCAGGCGGCGCCCGCGCGGCTCGCGACGGCCCGGGCCGTTGCGGCGTTGATGTCGACGGTGTCGGTCACGTCGGGAGCGTAGCCCCCGGCCAGGACTACGCAGACCGCGGCGCCCCATGACTCGGCGCGGTCCAGCACCAGCGCGTCGCGCTCGGCGAGGCCCGCCTTGGTGAGCGACAGCCGCCCGAGGCGGTCGCCCTCCCACGGGTCGGCGCCAGCGAGGAAGAACACGAGCTGCGGCACGCCGGCGCGCGCAACCTGACGCAGGGCCACGTCGAGCGCGGCAAGGTAGGCGTCGTCGCCTGTGCCCGTTGGCAGGTCGACGTCGAGGTCGCTCGTCGCCCGCTTGAACGGGTAGTTCGCCCCGCCGTGGAGCGACAACGTGAAGACGTCAGGGTCGGGCTGCAGGAGCTCCGCCGTACCGTCGCCCTGATGGACGTCGCAGTCGATCACGGCCACGCGGCCTCCAGCAAAGGCGCCGGGCGCCAGACTTGCCCGCGTCGCCAGCTCGCCTCCCACACGCAGCGCCGCAACCGCTACCGCGATGTCGTTGAACAGACAGAATCCGCGCCCAGCCGCGCGGCCCGCGTGGTGGGTGCCGCCGCCGAGGTTCATGCCGTAGCCGGCGCGCATCGCGTCGCGCGCGGCTTCGACGGTCCCCTGCGTCGAGCGGCGCCCGCGCTCGACGAGCTCGGCGCTCCACGGCAGCCCGAGCCGGCGCACCTCCAGGTCAGACAGCGTCCCCTCGCGGACGCGCTCAAGGTAAGCCGCTTGGTGGACCTCCGCCAGCAGCGACCAGTCCGCCGGTTCCGAGGCCTGGATGTCGGCGGCGAGGGCGATGCCGTCGCGCAACAGCCGCTCCTTGAGCAGCGGGTACTTCGTGATCGGGAACTTGTGCCCGTCGGGCAGCGGGAACCCGTAGCCGTCGTGTGTCCAGAACCGCACACCCTGCATCCTCGCGGGCGCGCCCCACGGATCACTGGTCGGGCGCGCAGGCGGGCCCCGGCCGACGGGCAACCCCGGGTAGGCTCACCCCGTGACCGCGCAGATCATCGACGGCAAGCAGATCGCCGCCTCCTATCGGGCCAAAGTCAAGGACGAGGTGGCAGCGTTCGCCGCGGAGTTCGGCCGGGCCCCTGGCCTGGCGACTGTCCTGATCGGCGAGGACGCCGGCTCGCAGGTCTACGTCGCCAACAAACACAAGGCCTGCGAGGAGGCCGGGATGGTGTCGGTCGGCCACCGGCTGCCCGCCGACGTCCCCGCGGCCGAGGTCGAAGCGCTGATCGACGCGCTCAACGCCGACGACACCGTCGACGGCATCCTCTGCCAGCTGCCCGTCCCCGCGCCGCTCGACGGCGACGCGCTCAGCCAACGCGTCAGCGCCGACAAGGACGTCGACGGCCTCACGACGCTCTCCGCCGGCCGGCTTGCGCTCGGCGCCCCCGGGCTGCGGCCCTGCACGCCTCGCGGCGTGATGGTCATGTTCGAGGAGCTCGGGCTCGACCTGCAAGGCAAGCGGGCGGTCGTCGTCGGCCGCTCCAACCTCTTCGGCAAGCCGATGGCCCAGATGCTGCTCCAGGCCAACGCGACCGTCACCATCGCGCATTCCCGCACGGCCGACCTGCCCGGCGTCTGCCGCAGCGCTGAGGTGCTGATCGTCGCCGTCGGCCAGCCCGAGATGGTCAAGGGCGACTGGATCACGCCCGGCACCACGGTGATCGACGTCGGGATGAACCGCACGGATCGCCTCGTCGGCGACGTCGCCTTCGACGAAGCCAAGGACGTGGCGGGTGCGATCACGCCCGTGCCCGGCGGCGTGGGCCCGATGACGATCGCGATGCTGCTGGCCAACACGCTCGACGCCGCCCGCGCCGCCGAAGCGCGCCGCTCAGCCGCTCGGTAGCGTTGGGCCGCGCATGGGTGACCGCGTACGCGTAGGGGAACTGCTGGCTGCGATCGGCACGATCGGGCTGGGGCTGCTGCTGGCTTTCGGGGCCTGGTTCGAGTTCGACTCGTCGAAGCTCGGCCCGGATCGCAACGCCGCCAAGGAGTTCCCGGCGATGGCCGAATACGCGGTGACCGGTGCCGTCGGCTCGAGCGCGCTCGGCTGGTTCGTGCAGCTGATCGCTGCAGCGGCCGTTGTCGCCGGACTCGTCTACCTCTTCCGCGTGCTCACCTCGCGCACGACGGAACGCCCGCTGCTGCAGGCGCCCGTCGCCTACGCCCTCGGTGCGCTCGCGGTGATCGTTCTGGCGCTCCGCCTCTGGCTCGGCGACCCGGAGTACACGCTCTCGGCGGCCGAGCTCGGCTTTGACCTGCAGTCGATGGGCGAGTTCACGCTGCCCACCGACGTCGCCCTCGGCGGCTGGCTCGGTTTGCTGTCGGCCTTCTTGATCGTGGTCGGCACATGGATCGCCATGAGCGACGAGCGCACGCAGAGCAAGGGCGCCCGCGCCCGCACCGCGACGCTGCTGGCCGACATGACGGTGCGTCCCGCCCCGGCGGTTTTCGCCGGCTCGCACCCCGGCACCGATGCCGGCGCCTCTGCCGACGACGCCCTCCCGACCGACCCGCCAGACGGTTCGCCGGACCCCTCTTCGACCCGCCCCTCCGGAGGCCCCGCATGATCGACGCCCAGCAGGTGCTGCACGTCGCCCGGCTCGCCCGCCTCGAGCTCGCGCCGCAAGACGTACAGCCGATGGCCGACGAGCTCTCGACCATCCTCGATCACATCGAGCACATGGGCGAGCTCGACCTCGAGGGCGTCGAGCCGACGACCCACGTCGTCCCCGTGGAGGGCGAGCTGCGCGCCGACGTGGCCGAGGCGCCGCTTCCGCGCGACGTCGCGCTGTCGCAGGCCCCCAAGCACACCGACACCGGCTTCCTCGTCCCGAGCCCCCAGGCCTAGGTCCTGCACATGGCTACCTCTCTCACCGACGCGGTCAAGCTCACCGCGACCGACCAGATCGCCGCGATCCGCTCCGGCGACCTCGACGCGCGCGAGCTGTTCGACGCGTACCGCGACCGCGCCGCCGCCGACACGCACAACTCCTTCACGTGGGTGGCTGAGTCCGCGCCGGAGTCGCTACCCGACCCGACCTCGCCGCTCGCTGGCTTGCCGGTCGCGGTCAAGGACCTCTTCTGCACCGCGAACGTGCCCAGCCAGGCCGGCTCCAAGCTGCTGGAGGGCTACCTGCCGCCCTACACGGCGACGGCCGTGACCAAGCTGACCGAGGTCGGCGCGACGGTCCACGCCAAGACGAACCAGGACGAGTTCGCGATGGGCTCGTCGAACGAGAACTCCGCCTTCGGGCCGACGCTGAACCCCTGGGACACCACGCGCGTCCCGGGCGGCTCGTCGGGCGGCAGCGCCGCTGCGGTCGCCGCGGGCCACGCCCCGTGGGCGCTCGGCACCGATACCGGCGGCTCGATCCGCCAGCCGTCGGCGTTCTGCGGACTCGTCGGCCTCAAGCCCACCTACGGCTCGATCAGCCGCTTCGGGATGATCGCGTTCGCGTCGTCGCTCGACCAGGCCGGCCCGATGACCCGCTCGGTCGCCGACGCCGCCCTGCTGCTCTCCCACATGGAGGGCAAGGACCCGCGCGACATGACGAGCATCGGCCTCCGCGAGCCGATCACCACGCCTGATCGCCGCGACCTCACCGGCCTGCGCATCGGCGTGCCGGAGGAGCTGTCGGGCGAGGGCATCGAGCCGGGCGTGCGCGCCTCGTTCGAAGCCGCGCTCGAGCAGGCCAAGGCGCTCGGCGCGACCGTCTCCACGATCCACCTGCCGAACGTCGCCCACGCCGTCGCCGCCTACTACGTGCTCGCGCCGGCCGAGGCCAGCTCGAACCTCTCCCGCTTCGACGGCGTGCGCTACGGCAACCGCCTCGAGGCCGAGGACGGCAGCCTGATCGGCATGTACACGCGCACGCGCACCGAAGGTTTCGGGCCCGAGGTCAAGCGCCGCATCATGCTCGGCACCTACGCGCTGTCGGCCGGCTTCTACGACGCGTACTACGGCCGCGCGCAACGCGTCCGCACGCTGATCCGCCGCGACTTCGACGCCGCGTTCGCGGGCGTCGACGTGGTCGCGACCCCGACTGCGCCGTCGGTCGCCTACGCGCTGGGCAGCAAGACGAGCGACCCGCTCGCGATGTACCTCGGCGACATCTGCACGATCCCGATGTCGCTCGCCGGCCTCCCGGCGATCTCGATCCCGTCGGGGCTCGCCGACGGACTTCCCGTCGGCCTGCAGCTCGCCGGCCCGGCCTTCAGCGAGAACCTGATCCTCGGCGCAGCGCATGCGCTTGAGCAGGCGATCGGCTTCGACACCGCAGGAGCGATTCGATGAGCGTCGACGACTACGACATCACGATCGGCGTGGAGATCCACGTCCAGCTCGCCACGAAGACGAAGATGTTCTCGCCGGTCGAGACCTACTTCGGCGCGGAGCCGAACACGCTCGTCGGCCCGGTCGACCTCGGCCTGCCGGGCACGCTGCCAGTGCCCAACGCCCAGGCGATCCACTTCGGCATCATGCTCGGCCTCGCGTTCAACTGCGAGATCGCCGACCGCCTCGTCTTCCACCGCAAGAACTACTTCTACCCCGACCTGCCGAAGGGGTACCAGATCAGCCAGTTCGACGAACCGCTCTGCGGGCCCGGCAACTTCGGCGGGGTGCGCATCCACCGCGTGCACCTGGAGGAAGACGCCGCCAAGCTCACGCACGCGGGCAGCTCAGGCCGGATCCACGACTCCGACGCCTCGGTCGTCGACTTCAACCGCGGCGGTACCTCACTCGCCGAGATCGTCACCGAGCCCGACATCCACTCGGCCGAACAGGCCAGCGAGTGGCTGCGCCTGCTGCGCACGACCGTCCGCCAGCTCGGCGTCTCCGACGTGAACATGGAGGAGGGGTCGCTGCGCTGCGACGCGAACATCTCCATCGCGCCGAAAGGCTCGGGCGTGCTCGGCGCCAAGACCGAGCTCAAGAACATGAACTCGTTCCGGTTCATCGAGCGCGGCATCCGTGCCGAGGTGGCCCGCCAGGCAGCGATCCTCGACGCGGGCGGCAAGGTCCTCCAAGAGACGCTGCACTTCGACCCGCGCACCGAGGCGATCACCTCGATGCGGTCGAAGGAGGACTCGCACGACAACCGCAACTTCCCCGAGCCCGACATGGTCCCAGTGGCCGTGACCGCCGAGATGATCGCGAAGGCGAAGGCTGCGATGCCCGAGCTGCCGCACGAGCGCGAAGCACGCTTTATCGGCCTCGGCGTCGAGCAGGGCGCCGCGCGCCAAATGAGCTGGCAGCCGGAGCTCGGCGACCTTTTCGAAGAAGCGCTGAAGACCGACGACGCCAACCCCAAGCCCCTTGCAGCGCTGATCACCAACGAGCTCGTCGCCCGTGTCGGCGACGGCGAGCTGAGCGACACGAAGGCGACGCCCGCCGCGCTCGCGCAGCTCGTCGCGCTCACCGCTGGCGGCAAGGTCTCCGTGACCGGAGCCCGCACCGTGCTCGACAAGCTCCACGCCGAAGGCGGCGACCCTGCCGCGATCATCGAGGCGGAAGGCCTCGGTGCGATCGGTGGCGGCGACGAGCTCACGCCGATCATCCAGGCCGCGCTCGACGCCAACCCTGACGTCGCCGAGAAGCTGAGAGGCGGCGACATGAAGCCCATCGGCGTGATCATCGGCGCCGTGATGAAGGAGACCCGCGGCCGCGCCGACGGCAAAGAGGTCACCAAGATCGCCCGGGGCCTGCTCGGCCTCTAGACCGTCGGGGGACGGGGAGGGCCCGGTTCGGGCCCGACCCGTTCAGCGACGTTGCGTTTCGCATGTCGCTGGCCTACGCTCGGCCCGTGTCCAGTCCCGCGCAGTCCATCGATCAGCTCCCGGTGCCCAAGGCGCTGCCGGTTATCGGCAACCTGCACAAGCTGACCGACCCGACGCAGATGCACCTGACGTTCGCCGCGTGGGCGCGCGAGCTGGGCAGCATGTACCGCGTGCGGCTCGGGCCGCGGCGTAGCCTGGTGGTCGTCTCGGATCCGGAGCTGGTCAACGACATCCTCAAGGAGCGGCCGCACACGTTCCGGCGCTGGTCGCATCAGGAGCGCGTGCTCACCGAGGTCTTCGGCGTGCAGGACCCGGAGAACGACAACGGCCTGTTCCTCGCCGAAGGCGAAAGCTGGCGGCTCCAGCGCCGGATGGCGATGGGCGCGCTGAACTCCAACCACCTCCAGCGCTACTTCGCCTCCATCCGGACCTCGGGGCTGCGTCTCCACGCGAGGCTCGCGTCGTGGGGCCGCCGCGCCGC
>JAEZDB010000468.1 GCA_023429855.1 Actinomycetes bacterium | reverse complement strand
GCGCAGGCCACGCCGGCCGCGTGGACGGCGTCCCAGCCGTGGCCCGCCAGGACGTCGAGCGACGCGAGGCTGCCCGTGAGCGCCTCGAGGCTGATCGAGGGGGCGTCGAAGCGTCGGGCGTCGGGCCACGCCGTCGCGGCGAGCCCGCGCGAGGGCTCCTCGAGCGCTTCGTACGTGGGCCAGACGCCGATCCCGCGGTCGGGCGCCCACAGCTCGTCGACCCAGAGCGCGCCCGTCCCGACGGGGCCGCAGGTCCACTTCTGGCCGGCTGCGGCGAACGCGACGACGCCCTGCTGGCGGAGTTGCGCGACGTCAACGGAGATCGCGCCGGCGGACTGCGCGCCGTCGAGGAGAATCGGGACCTTCGTGGCCGCGAGCGGTGCCAAGTCGAGCACGGCCCCGCGCAGCCACGACACCTGGCTGACGGCAATCAGCTTTGTCGCGGGCGTGACGGCTTCGGCGACACGGTCCCAGGGCGCCGTGCGAACCACCACGCCGCTGCGACGGGCCAGCGCACCGAGCGGTCCGAGCAGGCCGGGATGCTCCTCATCGGTGGTAACGACCTCGTCGCCGGCGCTCCACGGCAGCATCGCGAGCGTCCGGGCCATGCCGTCGCTGGCGCCAAGCGTGAGGGCGATCTCTGTGGCGGGAGCGCCGAGCAGCTCCGCCCATCGCGTCCGCACACGCGCCGCGGTGGCCCCGAGCGCCTCGTAATACGGCAGGCCGCGGCCGTCTCGTGCGCCGGCCTCGAGCACGGCGCGCATGGCCGCAAGCGACGCGGTCGGCACCGGGCCGCAGGTCCCCGCGTTGAGGTACGCCGTCTGGTGGAGGACGGGGAAGGCGTCGGCGAGGCTGGGTGACGGCATCACGCGGCAGACGCTACCTCTGCGACGGCGTTGCGTAGAACTGCACCAACTTTGCGCAGAAACAGTGACAATCCGGTGTGCGCGATCACGCCCGTCGCGAGGGTCGATTAACCTGCGTCGTCCATGACGATCACCCTCCCCGACGACCGCCAGCTCGAGCTTCCCGAGGGCGCCACCGGCGCTGATCTGGCGATGGCCATCGGTCCCGGCCTGGCGCGGGCTGCCCTCGCGGTCAAGGTCAACGGCGAGGTCCTCGACCTCGCGCGCCCGCTCCCCGAGCAGGAGGAGGGCCAGCCCGTCGAGATCATCACCGAGCGCTCTGGCCAGGACGCGCTGGATCTGGTCCGCCACGACGCCGCGCACGTGCTGGCGGCCGCCGTGATGGACCTCTACCCGGGCGTGAAGATCTCGATCGGCCCGTCGATCGAAGACGGCTTCTACTACGACTTCGAGTTCCCGGAGGGCGTCACGATCACCGACGCCGACTTCCCGAAGATCGAAGCCGAGATGAAGAAGCACATCAAGGCTGCGGAGGAATTCACCCGCGAGGAGGTCTCCGTTGCGGAGGCGCGCGAGCGCTTTGCCGCCGAGGGGCAGGACTACAAGGTCGAGCTGATCGACGACCTGATCGCCGGCCAGACGCACGGCGCCGCGAAGACGACCGAGGCGGTCGAGACCGTCTCGCTCTACACCAACGGCCCGTTCACCGACCTCTGCCGCGGGCCGCACGCGCCGACCACCAAGAAGATCGGCGCGGTCAAGCTGCTGTCGGTCGCCGGCGCCTACTGGCGTGGCGACTCCACGCGCCAGCAGCTCACCCGAATCTACGGCACCGCGTTCTTCTCCAAGAAGGAGCTCGCCGAGCACCTCGAGCTGCTGGAGCAGGCCAAGGCGCGCGACCACCGCAAGCTCGGCAAAGAGCTGGGCCTCTACTACTTCAGCGAGGCCGCGCCCGGCTCCGCGTTCTGGACGCCCGCCGGCACCCGCGTGTTCAACGAGCTCGTCCGCCTCTCCCGCGAGATGGGCGACACCCGCGGCTACACCGAGGTCAAAACCCCGCAGCTCTACGACGCCTCGCTGTGGAAGACGTCCGGCCACTGGGACAAGTACCGCGACGACATGTTCCTCACGTCGACAGGCGACGAGCGCCCGATGGGCTTCAAGCCCATGAACTGCCCGGGCCACTACGAGCTCTACCGGCAGACGCGCTGGTCCTACAAGGAGCTGCCGGTCCGCTTCAGCGAGCCCGGTCTGCTGCACCGCAACGAGCTCTCGGGCACGCTCCACGGCCTGCTGCGCGTCCGCCAGTTCTGCCAGGACGACGCCCACCTGTTCGTCACCGAAGACCAGCTGCAGGACGAGATCACGGCCTGCATCGAGTTTGCCAAGGCGACGTACAAGCTGTTCGGGTTCACCGAAGACGACGTCACCTACGAGCTGTCGACCCGGCCGGAGAACCGCCTGGGGACCGACGAGCAGTGGGACCTCGCCGAAGACATCCTGCGCCAGGCGCTGGAGGCCAACGGGCTGCCGTACGTGATCGGCGAGGGCGGCGGCGCGTTCTACGGGCCGAAGATCGACTTCCACTTCACCGACTCGCTCAAACGCTCGTGGCAGCTCGGCACCGTGCAGATCGACTACCAGGCCCCCGAGCGGTTTGACCTCACCTACACGGGCGCCGACAACGCCGACCACCGGCCGATCGTGCTGCACCGCGCGCTGATGGGCTCGTACGAGCGCTTCATCGGCATCCTGCTCGAGCACACCGCGGGCGAGCTGCCGCTGTGGCTCACGCCGGTGCAGGCGCGCATCCTGCCGATCTCCGACCGGCACATCGAAGCTGCGCGCGAGGTCGAGAAGCTCGCCACCGAGCTGGGCGTGCGCGTGCACGTCGACGACCGCACCGAGTCGGTCGGGCGCAAGATCCGCGACGGCGAACTGGCAAAGTCGCCGTACCTGCTTGTGATCGGCGATCGCGAAGCCGAAGAGGGCACGGTGGCCGTTCGCCAGCGGCACGAGGGCGACCTCGGGAGCCGGCCCGCAGCAGAGTTCCTCGGAGAGCTGGGCGAGCTGATCGCCGCGCGCGGGCGTTGACGGTCTCGGGTCGCTCGCGGCCCAGGCGGGCCTTCAAGGCAGCGGCGAGCCGGCTCGGCCGGCCTGGCCGTCTGCCTCGGCGTCCGCCCAGCAGCCCGGCCGGCACGCCCCCGAGGTTGCGCGGGCTGCCGCACGCGGTGCTCGCCGACGGGGTGGTCATCCACGTCGCGAGGACGTTTCGAACGCGCCTCATCGGCCTGCTCGGCACCGACGAACTGCCACGCGACCACGCCCTGCTGCTGACCCGCACACGGTCGATCCACATGGTCGGGATGCGAATGACCCTGGATCTGGTGTGGTTGGACGCCACGGGGCAACCCGTGCGGGTCGACCCCTCGGTTGCCCCCGGTGAGCGGCGCCGCTGCAAAGGCGCTCAGTCGGTGCTCGAGGTCGCCGAAGGCGAGGGTGACCGCTTTGCAACGTTGGTCCGGGCAGCCGGTGTGGCTATGATTACAGGACATTGAAGCTCTCTCTCAGCCCGCGACCCGCACGTAGCGTGAAGCTGCGCCACTCCGCCTAGTGCCGGTCCCAAGACGTTTCGACCGGCGGATGCCGGATCGCGACACCACTCGTATCAACGAGCGGATCCGTGTCCCGGAAGTCCGCCTCATCGACGAGAACGGTGAACAGGTCGGCATTCTCCCGACCGATCAGGCCCTCCGCATGGCGCAGGACCGCGACCTAGACCTCGTTGAAGTCGCCGCGCAGTCACGCCCGCCGGTCTGCCGCATCCTGGACTACTCGAAGTACAAGTACGAGCAGGCCCAGAAGCAGAAGGCCGCGCGCAAGCACCAGACGACCATCGTCCTGCGCGAGATCAAGTTCCGGCCGAAGATCGCTCAGCACGACTACGACACCAAGAAGGGTCACGTCGAGCGGTTCCTGCTCCACAAAGACAAGGTCAAGGTCACGATCATGTTCCGTGGCCGCGAGGTCACGCACCCCGAGCGCGGCCAGATGATCCTCGAGCGCCTCGCTGAGGAGCTGGAGGAGATCGCACAGGTCGACCAGCGTCCGCAGCAGGACGGCCGCAACATGACGATGATGCTGAGCCCGTCCAAGGCGGTGCTCGCAGGCCAGATCGACGCCGACTCCTGGAAGGGTCGCGGCGACGGCAGCGCGCTGCTTGGCGCCCCCGACCCCGACGCCGAAGGCATCACCGTCGACGGTCCCGGCGAGGAGCGCTCGGAGAAGGTCCCTTCGCCCGAGCACAAGACCACGCAGCGCAGCCGCAAGGCCAAGTTTGCGGCGAAGGACGAAGAAGCCGACGACGAGACACCCGAGGTTGAGGCGGAAGCCGCGCCCGCGGTCGTCGAGCCGGAGGCGCCAGTCGCCGAGCCGGAGCCCGAGCCTGAACCGGAGCCCGTCGCCGCCGAGCCCGAGCCCGAACCGGAGGCCGAAGCCCCGGCACCCGAGCCCGAGCCCGAGCCTGAGCCGCCCAAGAAGCCGAAGAAGGCCGGGCCCGCCCCGATCTCCAAGGCCGAAGCTGCGGCCAAGCGCAAGCCCAAGCCCCTCATGAACCTCGGCACCGGAGCCAAGATCCCCGGCACCGAAGACGAGGACGAGTCCAAGGACGACGTCGCGAAGGACACCAAGGCCAAGAAGCCGGCGGCGCGCAAGAAGCCGCCGACGAAGGCCGAGGCCGCCGCAGCCGTCGGCGCCGCCAAGAAGCCGGCCGCGCGCAAGCCAGCAGCCGCCAAGGCCGCTGCGAAGCCGGCCGACGACAAGGCCTAAGACCACGCTGCAGCCCGGGCGGGGGAGGCGACGACGCCTCTCCCGCCCGGAGCTACTACAGTGTGCTCAGCAGCGGCCGCCACGCGGCGCTGCGAATCCACGCCGGAGCAGGCGTTCACCCGCGCCGGGGCAGGCGGGGTGAGCCAGCACCGTGCTCTTCGACCTGCCATACTGCCCCATTCGTTATGCCCAAGCAGAAGACCCACTCGGGCGCAAAGAAGCGCTTCAAAGTCACCGGCTCCGGCAAGGTGCGCGCCCGTCACGCGATGACGTCGCACATCCTTGAGAAGAAGTCGGCGAAGCGTAAGCGCAAGCTCGGCACGGCCCTGCTGCTGTCCGACGCTGAGTCGAAGCGGGCCAAGAAGCTGCTGGGAGCGAAGACCCGATGAGCCGCGTTAAGCGTTCTGTCAACGCGCGCAAGAAGCGCCGCGCCACCCTCGAGCGGACCAAGGGTTTCCGCGGCGAGGCGAACTCGAACTACCGCCGCGCGAAGGAAGCCCTGCTCAAGGCAGGCCAGTACTCCTACCGCGACCGTCGCAACAAGAAGCGCGACTTCCGACGTCTGTGGATCCAGCGCATCAACGCTGCCGCACGTCTGAACGGCACCACGTACTCCAAGCTCATCTTCGGCCTCAACAAGGCCGGCATCGAGCTTGACCGCAAGGTCCTCGCCGACCTCGCCGTCCGTGACCCGGAGACCTTTACGGCCATCGCCGAAGAGGCGAAGAAGGCCGCCGCCTAGGCACCCTCCGGTCACATCGACCTTTGTCGCACGGGCGTCGTCTCCTTCGGTGAGCGGCGCCCGTCGTCGTTTCTGAGGTAGACCACACCCGTGGGACCGCGGCCGCAGCCGGCCGCACCCTCGACCCCAACATGCCAGTGAACGCATGATCACCAGCCCCGACAATCTCAAGCTCAAAGAGGTCCGCCAGCTCGGCCGGCGAGCCCGACGCGAGAAACTGGGGCTGTTCACGGCCGAAGGCGAAGACCTCGTCCTTGCCGCCCAGCGCGCTGGCTGGGTCGCACGGTCGGTGTTCGTGCCCGGTAGCGAACCCTCGTCGATGCCCGAGGTCCTCCGCCCGATCCCCGTCGAGGACGCGCTCCTGGCCGAGCACTCCCAGCTCGGCTCGTCGACGCGCGCCCTCGGCGTCTACAAGCAGCAGTGGCGTCAACCGTCCGGACCGCTGTCGGTCGCGCTCTGGGGCGTCCGCGACCCCGGCAACATTGGCACCGCCATCCGCTCTGCCGACGCGTTCGGCGCCGGCAGCGTCGTCCTTGGGCCGCACTCCGCCGACCCGTATTCGCCCAAGGCGGTCCGCGGCTCGATGGGCGCGATCTTCACCGTCCCCGTCGCCCGGGCCACGGAGATCAGCGAGCTCGTCGGTACGACGATCGCCCTCGTCGCCGCCGAGCCGGGCGCTGGGGCCCCAGCGACGACGCCGCTGCACGAGATCATCCCCACGCTCGTCGCCGCCAGCGAGCCGATCACGATCGTGATCGGCTCCGAACGAGAAGGCCTTCCCGAGGCCGTGGCGAAGGCCTGCGCCGTGCGCGCGACGATCCCCATGGCCCGCGACTCCGTGAACGCCGCCATGGCCGCCACCATCGCCCTCTACGAGATCGCCCGCGCCGGGCTGGTCTCCCCGCCGAGCGGCGAATCCACCAACTCCGATCTCTCAGGGAGCTCCTCGTGAGTGACGCAGCCAGTCTGCTCGAGCGCGTCCAGGCACTGCAGGATGCCGCCGCCAGCCAGATCGATCGCGCGGGCACGACCGCCGAGCTCGAAGAGGTCCGCGTCGCGGTGCTCGGCCGCAAAGCCGAGCTCCCCAACATCCTGCGCGGGGTCTCGGAGCTGCCGCCGGCCGAGCGCGGCGCCGTCGGCAAGGCCGCCAACGTCACGCGAGGCGCGATCGAAAAGGCCCTCGCAGCCCGCAAGGACGCGCTGAGCGCCGCCGAAGAAGCGACCAAGCTGGCCGCCGACCGCCTCGACCTCACGCTCCCCGGCTCACCGCAGCTGCCGACCGGCGCGCTGCACATCATCACGAGCACCTGGCGCGACCTCGAGGACATCTTCGTCGGCCTTGGCTTCAAGGTCCTCTCAGGCCGCGAGGTCGAGACCACGCACTACAACTTCGACGCGCTCAACACGGGCCCCACGCACCCCGCGCGTGCCGAGACCGACACGTTCTACGTCGAGGACGACGTCGTCCTGCGCACGCACACCTCGCCGATGCAGGTGCGCGCGATGGAGCAGTACGACCCGCCGCTCTACGTCGTGATCCCGGGCCGCGTGTACCGCCGTGACTACGACGCCACGCACCTGCCGCAGTTTCACCAGGTCGAGGGACTGGCGGTCGACCGCGGCATCACGCTCAGCGACCTCAAGGGCACGCTCCTCGCGTTCGCCCGCGAGATCTTCGGCGGCGAGCTCGACATCCGCCTGCGCCCGCACTTCTTCCCGTTCACCGAGCCGTCGGTTGAGATCGACGTCGCGTGCTTCAACTGCACCGACGGCTGGATCGGCACCGACCGCTGCCCGGTCTGCCGCGGCGAGCAGTGGCTTGAGATCCTCGGCGCCGGCCAGGTCGACCCTAACGTGCTGCGCGCCGTGGGCCGCGAGGAGTACCACCCCGAGCGGGTGCAGGGCTTCGCCTTCGGCCTGGGCATCGAGCGCATCGCCATGTTGCGCAGCGGCATCCCCGACCTGCGCCTCTACATTGAAAACGACGTCCGCTTCCTGGAGCAGCTGCGATGAAAGTCCCCCAGAGCTGGCTCCTGCGCTACTGCGACCCGGGCCTGTCGACCGCTGACCTCGAAAACCGCCTGACCGATTCGGGAACCAAGGTCGAAGCGATCCACCAGTCCGGGCCGCCATCGGCCGAGGGCTTCGTGGTCGGGCTCGTGCTCGCCCGCGAGCAGCACCCCGACGCCGACAAGCTCGGCGTGTGCCGCGTCGACGTCGGCGCCGACGAGCCCGCCCAGATCGTCTGCGGCGCGCCCAACGTCGGCTCCGGCCAGTACGTGCCGGTCGCGACGATCGGCTCCGTGATGCCCGGCGGCATGAAGATCAAGAAGGCCAAGCGGCGCGGCGTGGAGTCGCGGGGCATGATCTGCTCCGCCCGCGAGCTGGAGCTCGGCGTCGACCACGACGGCATCCTCGTGATCGGCACCGTCGCCGACGGCGTGTCGCCCGAGAACGGCGTTGCGGCACCTGCCGCCCAAGCCCTCTCCGGCATCGACAAGAACAAGCTGAGGCCCGGCGCCCCGCTGGCCTCGGTCCTGCCGCTCGGCGGGCCGGTCATCGAGCTGGAGATCACGCCGAACCGTCCAGACTGCCTGGGCGTCTACGAGGTCGCCCGCGAACTGCACGCGGCCACCGGTGCGCCCCTGGCGCCGCAGAAGTGGGCTGGTGTCGAGCTGCCGAAGCCGGCGCCCGTCGAGACGAACGCCGCTGGTGCGCCGACGGCCCAGGCCGAGGGCCTGCGAGTCACGCTCAGCGAGTCCGAGAAGTGCGAGCGCTTCACGACGATCGTCTACGAGAACGTCAAGGTCGGCCCGTCGCCGCCGTGGCTGACCGCGCGCCTGATGGCCGCAGGCCAGCGTCCGATCAACAACGTCGTCGACATCACGAACTACGTGATGCTCGAGACCGGCCAGCCGCTGCACGCGTTCGACCTCGATCGCGTCGTCGGCGGCACGCTCGACGTGCACGCGGCTGCTGAACCGACCGAGGTCAAGACCCTCGACGGGGAGACGCGCACGGTTCCGGCCGGCACGCTGCTGATCTCCGACGAAGGCGGTCCGACGTCGGTCGCCGGCGTCATCGGCGGCGAGAACTCCGAGGTCCTGCCGACCACCACGCGCGTCGCGATGGAGGTCGCCACGTGGCACGGGCCGACGATCCACGACACGTCGTGGTCGATCGCCGTCCGCACCGAGGCCTCCACCCGCAACGAGAAGGGCCTGCCGGTCGAGCAGACGCTCGACGCACAGCGCCGCGCGCTGCAGCTGATGGCCGAACTGGCCGGCGCCTCGCCGGTCGGGCCGATGATCGACCTCGGCTCGCGCCACGGCGAAGCGCCCGTGCTGCAGCTGCCGAGCTCGTTCTGCAAGCGGGTCCTCGGCTACGAGGTGACCGAGGCGCGCCAGGCGGAGCTGCTCAAAGCGATCGCGCTCGGCGTCGAGTCCTCCGGGACCGGCGTGCTGACCGTGACGGTGCCGCCGCGGCGCCGCAACGACCTGACGCGTCCGATCGACCTCGTCGAGGAGATCGCACGCCTCGACGGCCTCGGGACCGTCCCGGCGACGCTGCCTGCGGGCCGCCCTGCCGGTTCGCTCACGCCGCGCCAGCACCTGGACCGTGCGCTGCTCGACCTGCTCGTCGGCCGCGGCCTGCTCGAGGTGGTGGGGTGGAGCTTCGGCAACACCGACCAGCTCGACCGCCTCGGCTTGCCCGAGGGCGATCCGCTGCGCGCTGCCGTGCAGGTCCGCAACCCGATGAGCTCCGAGCTCGGCCAGCTCCGCACCACGGTGCTGCCGTCGCTGCTCGAGATCGCCGAGCGCAACACGGCTCGCGGCCACAAGGACCTGCGGTTCGCCGAACTGGGGACCACCTACCGCGCGGTGCCCGGCGCCGAGCTGCCCGACGAGTTCCGCACGCTTGGCGTCCTGCTCACCGGCAACCTGACGGCGCCCACCTGGGTCGACCAGACGCCGGCCAAAGCCGATGCGCTGGCCGCGACCGACATCGTCCGTGCGATCGGCGAGCTGCTGCGCGTCGACCTCGAGATCGACCAGTCCGAGGTCCCGGTGTACCTGCACCCGGGCCGCGGGGCCGTCGTCCGCCTCGCCGGCGCGGCGGTTGGCGTGGTCGGCGAGCTGCACCCGCGGATCGCCGCCAGCTACGACCTCACCTCGCCCGTCGCCGTGCTCGAGCTCGATGCGGGCGCGCTGCTCGACGCGGCGCCAGGCCGCCCGCAGTACACGGCGTTCGCGTCGTTCCCGCCGGTCAGCCAAGACCTCGCGGTGATCGTCGACGACGCCATCCCGGCTAAGACGGTCGTGGCGGCGGCCAAGGCCGGCGGGCCGGCGCTGCTCAAGGGCGTGCGCGTGTTCGACGTCTACACCGGCGAAGGCCTGGGCGAAGGCAAGCGCTCGCTGGCCTTGCGGCTCACGTTCCGCGCCGACGACCGCACGCTCACCGAAGAAGAAGCCACTGCCGCACGGCACAAGATCCTCGGCGCCCTGGAGAAGGAAGTGGGTGCGGTCGCGCGTGTCTGAGCGGTCGCCCAAGGTCCTGATCGCCGGCGCCTCCGGGTTTGCCGGAGCCATCGCCGCGCGCCTGATCCAGGAGCACCCGGTCTTCGAGCTGGGTCCGATCACCGCGCGCGCCGAAGCCGGCCAGCGGCTCGTCGAGCTCTACCCGCAGCACCGCGTCGAAGCGGTGCTCGAAGAGCTCGACATCGCGCGACACGGCGCTGCCGTCGACGCTGCGATCGTCGGCTACCCGCACGCCGCCGCGGCGCCAGTGGTGAAGGCGCTGCTCGACCAGGGCGTGCGCGTGATCGACCTCTCCGCCGACTTCCGCCTGCGCGACCTCGCCACCTACGAGGCCTGGTACGGCGAGCACCCGCACCCGGAGCTGATCGGCGACTCGGTCTACGGATTGCCCGAGATCTACCGCGATCAACTGGCGGGCGCCGACCTCGTAAGCGGCCCCGGCTGCTTCCCGACGGCCGCGCTGCTCGGCCTGCGGCCGCTCGCCGCCGGTGGCCTGCTCGCCGACGTCGTGATCGATGCCAAGACCGGCGTCTCGGGCGCTGGCCGCGGCCTCAGCCACGCGACGAGCTACGTGACGATCAACGACTCGATCTCGGCTTACAAGACCACTGGTCACCGGCATCGCCCGGAGATCGAGCAGGAGCTGGCGCTCGCCGGCTCCGATGTGAAGGTCACGTTCGTGCCGCACCTCGTCCCGGTCGACCAGGGCGAGTACGTCTCGGCCTACGCGACGCTCGCTGAGCCGCAGTCCGCCGACGCGATCGTCGCCCGCTACGCCGAGGCCTACTCGCACGAGCCGTTCGTCGAAGTCGTCGGCGGGCCGCCCAACACGCGCGGCGTCCGCGAGACCAACCACTGCCGGATCCACGTGCAGGTCGAGGAGCACACGGGCCGCGTGATGATCTTCTCGGCGATCGACAATCTTTGGAAGGGCACGGCGTCGCAGGCGATTCAGTCGCTGAACGTGATGTACGGGCTCCCCGAGACCACCGGCCTGCTGCCCGGTGGTCAGACCGCGCCCTCGGCGTCTGGAGCTCACGCGTGAACGAACGCCCCGACCTCAGCCCCTGGCTTCCGGTTCCCGAGGGCGTCACGCTCTCCGACCCGGCCCAGCTTCCGGCCGGCTTCCGCGCTGGTGGCGCTGCCACCGGCAGCAAGCCGTCGGGTGCGCTCGACGTCGGCGTCGTCGTCTGCGACGAGCCGGCGATGACGAGCGCTGCGCGGTTCACGCCCTCGGCCGCACCCGCCGCGCCGCTCGTGATCACGCGCGACCGCTGCACGACCGACAAGCTCCGCGCCGTCCTGGTCAACAGCGGCAACGCCAACGCCGCGACCGGCCGCACCGGCTTCGAGGAAGCCGCGCGCACGCAGGGCGCCGCCTCGATCCTGCTGGGGCTGCCGATCGAGCAGGTCGGCCTCTGCTCGACGGGCAAGATCGGCGAGCCGCTCGACGGCCGCGCGTTCGTGCAGGCGCTGCCGCGCGTCGGCGACGACCTCTCGACCGACGCGACCACCTTCAACCAGGCGATCTGCACGACCGACCTGTTCCTCAAGAAGGCCGCCGTCGACGTGGCGCTGGGGGGCGGCACCGTCCGGATCGTCGCCCAGGCCAAGGGCGCGGGCATGATCCACCCGGGCTTCGCGACGATGCTCTGCTTCGTGCAGACCGACGCGCGCCTCGGCGCCGGCCAGTGCGACCGCCTGCTCGGCAATGCGCTCGTCGAGACGTTCAACCGCGTCTCGGTCGACGGCCAGATGTCGACGAACGACACGGCGATCCTGCAGGCCTCCGGCACGTCGGGCGTCGCGCCCGAAGACAAGGACGAAGACCAGGTCCTGCAGGAGGCGCTGACCTACGTGCTGCTCGACCTCGCCCTGCAGCTCATCGCCGACGGCGAGGGCGCCACGCGTCTGGCTCGCGTGACGGTGCAGGGCGGCGACGCCCTCGGCCACGCCGCCGACAAGGTCGCCGACGCGATCTCCACGTCGCCGCTGGTGCAGACCGCGCTCACCGGCGCCGACCCGAACTGGGGCCGCATCGTGCAGGCCGCCGGCCACGCGCTGGCGGGCCGCGGCGAAGTGCCGTTCGACGTGAGCTTCGGCGGCGTCCAGGTCTGCAAGGCCAACCAGGCGGCGCGCTACGACGTCAAGGCCGCTGAGGCCGCTGCGGCCGAGCAGCTCGTCGAGATCGCCGTGCGCTTCCCCGGCGACGGCGAGGCGACCCGCTACTTCTGCGATCTCACCGTCGCCTACGTGCGCTTCAACAGCGAGTACACGACTTGATCTCTACGACGACCCCAACCCGGAACAGGAGGTCCTGACGATGCAAGACGTCAGCACCCTGCTTGAGGCACTGCCCTACATCCGGGAGTTCCATGGGCGAACGGTCGTCATCAAGTACGGCGGCGCGGCGATGACCGACCCGCAGCTGGTCGAGGACTTCGCCCGCGACGTCGTGCTCCTGAAGTACGTCGGGATGAACCCGATCATCGTGCACGGCGGCGGGCCCGAGATCACGAACCTCATGAACCGCCTCGGCAAGGAGGTCGAGTTCGTCGACGGCCTGCGCGTGAGCGACTCCGACACCGTGCAGCTCGCCAAGATGGTGCTCGTCGGCAAGGTCAACAAAGACATCGTTCTGCGCCTTGCGCGCCACGGCCAGCCCGCGGTCGGCCTCTCCGGCGACGACGGCGCGCTCTTCCGCTGCAAGCGCCGCGCCGCGCCCGACGGCACCGACATCGGCTTCGTCGGCGAGATCGACAAGGTCGACACGGGCGTCGTCGAGCACATCGCCGAGGACTACATCCCGGTGATCGCCTCGGTTGGCGCTGACCGCGACGGCAACTCGTACAACATCAACGCCGACGAGGCCGCGGGTGCGCTCGCTCGAGCGCTGAAGGCCTACAAACTCGTGTTCCTCACCGACGTTGCCGGGTGGCTGCGCGACGCGAAGGATCCGGACTCGCTGATCCGCTCGGCCGACTCCAACGAGGTCGAGCAGGCGATCGACGGCGACGTGACCGGCGGCATGAACCCGAAGCTCAAGGCGTGCGTCGACGCGATCTACGGCGGTGTCTCTGCCTCGTACATCATCGACGGACGCGTGCCGCATTCGCTGATCGTCGAGCTCTTCACGAACGACGGCATCGGCACCAAGATCACGCCCGCGGCGTAGAGCGAAGGGGAGAGCAACGCGATGAGCACCTCGACGGACCACACCGCCGCGTCGCTCGAGCAGCTGCAGCAGCTCGACGACGCGTACACGATCGACACCTACGCCCGGCTACCGCTCGACGCCGTCCGCGGTGAGGGCGTGCGCCTCTGGGACGCCGCAGGCACCGAGTACCTCGACTTCCTCGCCGGCATCTCGGTCAGCAACGTCGGCCACTGCCACCCGGCCGTCGTCGAGGCCGTGCGCGAGCAGGCCGGCAAGCTGCTGCACGTCAGCAACCTCGTCCACACCGAGCCGGCGCTGCACCTGGCCGAGCGCCTGGCGACCAACTCGCTCGGTGAGGGATCGAAGGTCTTCCTCTGCAACTCGGGCGCCGAGGCGATCGAGGCGGCGCTCAAGCTGTCGCGCCGCGCGAAGTCGGCCGGCGACATCGTCGTCGTGCGCGAGGGGTTCCACGGCCGCACCTACGGCGCGCTCTCGGCGACGCCGCAAGAGGCCAAGCAGGCGCCGTTCGCGCCGCTCGTGCCTGGGTTCATCGTGGCCGAGCCGACGGTCGAAGGCATCACCGCGGCCGTCACGCAGAACACGGCGGCCGTGCTGATCGAGCCGATCCGCGGTGAGAGCGGCGTCTGGCCCGTGCCCGACGAGGTGCTCGTCGCGGCCCGCGAGGCCTGCGACCGCGTCGGCGCCGCGCTGATGTTCGACGAGATCCAGACGGGCCTCGGCCGCACCGGCCCGGTGTGGCGCTTCCAGTCGACGCCCGTCGTGCCGGACGTGATGACGAGCGCCAAGGCCCTCGGCGGCGGCCTGCCGATCGGCGCGATGATCGCCGGCCCGCGGCTCGCCAACACACTGCAGCGCGGCGACCACGGCTCGACGTTTGCCGGCTCGCCGATCATTGCCGCTGGTGCTCTGGCAACCCTCGACGTCCTGCTCGACCCTGCGCTCCCGGCGCGGACCGAGGCGCTCGGCGCGCGCCTGCGCGACGGCGTCGCGCGCCTGCCC
>JAEZDB010000441.1 GCA_023429855.1 Actinomycetes bacterium | reverse complement strand
GGGCAGGCGCTGGCGGCGGCTCTTGGCAGGACCGGATGCGCTGCTCGCGGAACGTTCGCACGCTGGCGTTGTTGCCGACCGCGTACAGCTCCTCGCCCCAGACGCGCCAGCCGGCCCTGACGGGCTGGTCGAACTCGACGTCGAAGGCCTGGCCTGGGCCGTCGCCGTCGATCACGACGCCGTTGACGCGCGTCGCGGTGGGGCTCCCGTACGACATCCCGCCCGCCGGGTTGTAGGCGCCGACCTCGGCGAGCTCAGCCCCCTCGGTTCGCAGGCCGTCGAGTTGCGACACCGAGCCGCAGGCGCCCTCGTTGAAGGCGGGCCGCGCGTGGTAGTCGGCCCTGACGTAGACGGCGCCCGTCGTCTCGTCGCTGACCTCGAGCACGTCGCCGATCGCGAGCGGGAGTGCGCGCAACGATCCTCCCCAGTACTCGTTGGCCTCGGTCTCCCCGATCAACGCGCCGTTGCGGAACAGCCGAAGGCGGGGGTGCAGCGCCACGAGGCGCTTGCCGACGTAGTCGAAGCTGACGAAGTCGTCGGCGTACATCGACCCTTCGGCCGGCAGACGGTCGCTAAACGACAGCAGGAAGAACCCGGGCGGCGTGGCGGCGCGGGCAGGGCTGGCGAAGCTGGCGGCCATCGCGACGGCGAGCGCCACGACGGCGGGCCAACGGCCCAGCGGAAGCATTCTGCGTGCAGCCATCCAGCTGCCGATTCTTTCAGAACGCTACGCCCAGGTCAGCGTTCCGCCGCTGCCGAGCTGGTCGCCGATCGCGCGGATCGCGTCGGGGTGCACGTAGTGCGGGCGGGTCGTGTCGGGCAGGTGGAACCGCAGGAACGTGCCTTGCGCCTTCGCGTGCTCCCAGCGGCGCAGCACCTCGTCGGCCGAGCCCTCGACGATGTGCCGCTCGCCGTCGATCGTGATGTAGGTGCGCTCCATGCGCCGATTCTCGCGCCACGGCCGGTCGGCTTCGCCGTGGCGCGGACGCGGAGCCGGGCGGGCGTCAGCCGCCGCCAGCGAGCTTGCGCAGCGCCACCCCGGTCAGGATCTCGCGCACGGTGCGCTCCGCCACGAGCGCCGTGAGGTCGCGCGAGCCGATGTTGCTTGGCAGCACCTCGACGATGTCGGCGCCGCAGATCGGGAGCTTGGTCGCGATCTCGCGAACGGCCCAGAGGAGGTCGGCGGAGGTCATGCCGCCGGGCTCGGGCGTGCCGGTACCGGGGGCGAAGGCGGGGTCGAGCACGTCGACGTCGACCGACAGAAACACCGGACCGGCCGAGGGCCCCGGGCCGTCGAGCGTGCGGATCACCTCGCTGACGACGGCGCGGATGCCGCGGTCGCGGATGTCGTGCATGAAGAACGACGAGATCCCGCGCTCGCGCTGCCAGCCGAACTCCTCGTCGCCGGGCCAGTAGCCGCGCAGGCCGACCTGGGCGTAGCGGACGGGGTCGACCATGCCGTCCTCGACGAGGCGGTACATCGGAGTGCCGTGCGACAGCGAGGCGCCGAAGACGGTCTTGCCGGTGTCGGTGTGCGTGTCGAAGTGGACGAGCCCGACGGGCCCGTGCTTGGCCGCGCAGGCGCGGATGTCGGGTTCGGCGATCGAGTGGTCGCCGCCCAGGACGATCGGGATCGCTCCGGCCGCGAGCACCTCGGCGACGGTGGCCTGGATCGCGGCATGCGACGTGACCGGGTCGGCGGGAATCACCGGCGCGTCGCCGTAGTCGACGACGGTCAGCACCTCACCGATCGCGTCGACGCCGGCTTCGAGGTGCGGCCCCGGCGGGCAGCTGGCGGCACGAATCGCCCTTGGCGCAAAGCGGGCCCCGGGCGCGTCGGAGACGAGGTCGTCCATCGGCGCGCCGACGATGGCGACGTCGACGCCGGCGAGCTCAGCCGGGTCCTCGGTGTAGGGGACGCCGCCGAAGGTCAGCAGTCCGGCGTAGTCCGGCTTCTCGCCGTACTGCGCCCAGCGGTTCATCGGGTTGAGCATGCGGGTGGGGACCTCGTCGTTGACGGTCCCCGCTGACGCTACTGCGACGCGACGCGCGCGGGGGGAAGTCCGGGCAGATCCCGGTACCGGGTTGGGTCTCCGCCGAGTCCTTTGATCAAGACCTCACGCCCCTGCAGCAGCGCGGCATCGGCGAGCTCGGGCGTGATCGCCAGCGAATCCTGCCGCAGCACGAGGCCGGCCACGCCGTTCCACGCGCCCCACAGGAAGACCATCGCCTGAAGGATGTCGACCTGGTCGATCTCGCCGGTCTCCATGGCCTCGGTGAGGTCGGCGGTCACGCGCGCGACGATGCGCTGGACGCGCTCGGCGATCCGCTCGTTGACCTCGTCGTTGGCTGCAGCCTGGGCGGGCTCGAGCACGCGCATCGCGACGAACCGGAACGCGACGGTCTGCTCCATCGCAAACCGCAGGTACCACTCGCCGGCGATCAGCACGCGCGCGAGCGGCGACGTGGCCTCAGGCGCCTGCATGTACTGCTCGTTGATCTCCAGGGCCTGGTCGATCAGCTGCAGCAGAAGCGAGTCTTTGCTGCCGAAGTGCACGTAGAGCGACCCAACCGAAACACCGGCGACCTCAGCGATCTCGTCGACCGTGGTCCGGTCGACGCCCTGCTCGCTGAAGAGCTTGGCGCCAGCGTCGAGCAGCGCCTTGCGCGTGCGTGCCTTGCGCCCGTCGGGCCGTTGGACTCGCTTGGTCTGCTCGCTCACTCGGGTTCTCCTGCGAGCCCACGGAAACGGACGTCATAGACCGGCTTCAGGGGTACTCGCCTGGCACACGGTAATGATCCAGAGCACCAGATGGCAGGGTGAGTTACGCGGGGATTCTTTTTGAGGTTGCGCTCATTTTCTGCGGGCGAGAAAATCGCGGTAACTCCGGCTACCGGGCCCGTCGGAGCGCAAATGGCGCACGCTCAACAGCGCTGCCGGCCGCTCCGTCGACAGCGACCGCGTACAGCGCGTAGCTGCCGGGCGCGAGCGGGCGGCCTTTCGTGAGACGGCCGCCAAACTGCACCTCGTTGCGCCCCGCGCGCGCCTTCAGGGTGGCGGTGCCCTTGACGGGCGTTTCGAAGGAGCAGCGCTGCTTGCGCGACACGCGCTTGCCCTTCGCGGACCTGCAGGTGCCGCCGACCAGCTTGCCCGGGCGCACCCGCTTGACGGTGAGGTCGACGCTGGCGGCGCGGTCGAGCGTGAAGGCCACGGTACGCGCCTTCGACTTCGCGCCGACGAGCCTCGGTGCGGCACCCGTGGCCGTGAGCGTCTTCCGCTTCAGCCGCAGGTCGGTGAGCTTGGGTGCCAGCACCGCCGGCGTAGCGGTGCCGGGCGTGGCGCCCGTGCCTGGTGCGGTTGGCGTCGTCGGGGCCACGGGCGTCGGCAGCGGCACGACCGCGGCAACGATGCGCGTGGTCGCTGCGGTCCCCTGGCGGAACGCGGTCACGGCGTAGCCGCCGCCAGCGCCGGTCTCGGCGGGTACGCTCGCAGCGCCGAACGCGGGGTCCGACAAGGTCTCGAGCGTGCCGTTCGCTGGGCCGCCGGAGACGCGGCCGAGCACGCGGCCCTGGCCGGCGGTCGTCTCGGAGTACATCGACACGAGCCCGACGCCGGTGTCGGCCAGGCCCACCGAGGCGCGGCCCGCGGTCAGGTTCGTGCCCTCGCTCACGGGCGCCGCGGTCGTCCACGACCCGCCCGCGGGCAGCGTCGCGGCTTCGGTCCCGAAGGTGAGCTGGCG
>JAEZDB010000369.1 GCA_023429855.1 Actinomycetes bacterium | reverse complement strand
CGCCGCCGGGGCCCGCCAGGTCGCCGCTCGGCAAGACGAACTGCGGGAGCACGTCGAGGTAGAAGTTCATGTGGGCGATCGTCCACGGCAGCCCGCTGGCACGCAGATCCTGTTCGGTGGCCCAGTGGTGACGGGCATACGTGAAGGTCGCGTCGGGCGCCGCGCCGACGAATGAGAGCTGGACCACGCGGCCGACACCGGCGGCCACGGCCGCGTCGAGGGCGATGCGGTGGGCGCTGACGCGGTCGCTCGTCTCGTGGCCGGGCACGAGCAGGAAGACATCGACGCCATCGAGCGCACGGCGCATGCCGTCGGCGTCCTCGTAGCCGCCGACGACGGCCGCCTCAGCCCCTGAGAGCTGCGGCGCCCGTGCGGCGTCGCGCACGATCAGGCGCTGCTGCGCGCCAGCTTCGGCGAGCAGCCGGGCGACGCGGCCGCCGACCTCGCCGGTGGCGCCGCCCACGGCGATCGTGCGGCCGGACGGGTGCGCTGCATGAGCCATGCCGCTCAGCGTAGGCGAGCCGATGGCGCGTCGATGGCATCGCCCGTCCATCTCGGGCTTGACTCCTTAACAACTCTGTAGTTGTATGGTTGTTGTTAGCGCGCTCTCGCTCGCCCCGGCCTCCTTCCACGAAAGCCCACGATGCCCGCCACCTCTGCCATTTCCAGCCCCGCCGCCTGCCGGACCCGCTGGGCGCACGGCTGGACGCTCGAACGCGTCCTCTTCGCGCTCGCCGGAACCGTCACCGGTCTCTCGGCCGTGCTCGCCGCCGCCGTCTCCCCCTGGTTCCTGCTGCTCACCGGCTTCGTCGCCATCAACCAGTGGGCGTTCGTGCTCGCGGGCGACTGCGCGGCCTCGCTCTTCCTGCGCCGCACCGCCCACCTCTCGGCCGCCAACGACGGCTGAACCCTCCTGTCCACCGCCTCCATGGAGTCCACGCCAATGCCTCAATACGGAGCCCTCGGCCGCCTCGGCCGCTGGGCCACTCACCATCGCCGCGCCGTCTTCGGCGTCTGGGCGGTCCTCACCGTCGTCCTCGGCCTCTTCGCGCCGCGCGTCGAGCATGCGCTCTCGGGCGCCGGCTGGGAAGCCAGCGGGTCGGAGTCGGTCCAGGTCCGCGAGATCGTCGACGCGGAGTTCGGCGGCATGTCGAGCAGCGCCCTGATGGTGGTGGTCCACTCGCCGACGCAGACCACCGCCGACCCTGCGTTCAAGCAGGCCGTGGGCGAAGCGCGCCGCGTCCTCGCGGGCGCCGACCACGTCACCCAAATCACCATGCCGCAGGCCGGAGTCTCGATCTCCCGCGACGGCCACACGGCCGTGGTCCAAGCCGGCGCCAGCGGCACGAGCAACGAGATGGTCCGCGTCGCCGATGAGATCAAGGCCGATCTTGCCGCCGTGAGCGCCGACGACGTCTCCGTCCACCTCACCGGTGCCTCGGGCATGTGGTCGGACTTCAACGAGGCCAACCGCTCGGCGATGCTCAAGTCCGAGGTGATGAGCTGGCCGGTCACCATGGTGATCCTGCTGCTGGCCTTCGGTTCGCTCGTCGCGGCCGGTCTGCCGCTCATGCTCACGATCCTCGGGCTCGTCGCATCGGCCGGCTCGCTCTACCTCGTCGCGCAGGTCACCGACGTGTCGATCTGGGCGATGAACTTCGCGCTGATGTTCGCGCTCGCCCTCGGGATCGACTACGCGCTCTTCATCGTGCACCGCTTCCGCGGCGCCCTGCTCGGGTCAGAGCTCGAGCCCGACGAGGCCGTCGCGGTCACGATGGACACGGCCGGGAAAGCCGTCCTGTTCTCAGGGGTCACCGTGCTGATCAGCCTCTCGGCCGTGATGCTGGTGCCGAGCCCGGCATTCCGCTCGATGGCGCTCGGGATCATGATCTCGGTCGTCTTCATCCTGCTTGCGACGCTCACGCTGCTGCCCGCGATGCTCGGCAAGCTCGGGCCGAAGGTCGACAAGCTCGCCCTGCCCTGGGTCCACGCTGGCGAGCACCGCTCAGCGCGCTTCGCAGCGTGGGGCGAACGGCTCTGGCGCCAACCGCTGCGGTTCGGCGTGCCCGCGCTGCTCGCGCTCGTGGCCTTGTCGATCCCGGTGCTTTCCCTCGACACCGGGATGCCCTCGATCAAGGTCGTGCCCGAAGCCGACGGCTCGCGCATCGCCTACGGCCAAGTGCAGAACGCGTTCGGGCCCGGCGCACCGGGCGCGCTGCAGGTGGTCACCGCCGCGGCCGACGCGGACGCCACCGCCGCCGTCCTCAAGGCCGACCGCGGCGTGGCGATGGTGATGCCGGCGATGCCGGGCACCGGCAACCGCGTCCTGATTCAGGCGACGCCGGCGGTTGATCCCAGCAACCCGGCGCTCGGCGCCACCGTCGACCGGCTGCGGACCGAGCTGCCACCCAGCACCCTGATCGGCGGCGCCGCCGTCGAGAACCACGACCTCGAAGTGCTGCTGCACGCCAAGACGCCGCTTGTGATCGGCGTGGTGCTCGCGCTCGGCTTCCTCCTGCTGCTCGTCGCACTGCAGGCCCCGGTGGTGGCGCTGCTTGGCGTGGCGACGAACCTCCTGGCCACCGGCGCGGCGTTCGGCGTCGCCAAGTGGTTCTTCCAGGACGGCGCGCTGTCGGGGTTGCTCGGCTTCGAGTCGCAGGGCTTTCTCGACGCGTGGGGGCCGGTGTTCTTCTTCGCGATGATCTTCGCGATCTCGATGGACTACACCGTGTTCCTGCTCTCGTCGGCGAAGGAGCACTTCGACCGCAGCGGCGACCCCCGCGAGGCCATGATCGGCGGGCTCGCGCACTCCGGACGGGTGATCTTCGCCGCCGCCGGCGTGATGGTCGCGGTGTTCTTCACCTTTGCGCTTAGCGGCCCGCTGCCGCCGAAGGAGATGGGGATCATCCTGGGCGTCGCCGTGCTGCTCGACGCGGCGCTCGTGCGCCTGCTGCTGCTGCCGGTGCTCCTCCGGCTGACCGGCAAGTGGGCGTGGTGGCTGCCGAAGCCGATGGCTCGGGTGCTGCCGAAGGTCGCGTTCGGCCACTGATCCCGCAGAGCGCGGGGCGGCGCGCCTCGCGCC
>JAEZDB010000320.1 GCA_023429855.1 Actinomycetes bacterium | reverse complement strand
CAGCGTCTGATGTGTATAAGACACAGGGTCTCCCGCGCGCGGCGGCGGGCCCACGAGACGATCGGCGGTACGCCGGCCGAGGCTGCGGCCACGGCCGCCCGCGACCTGCGCGACCAATGCCTGCGCGCTGCCGGATGAGCGTCCCTGCTCTGACCGCGCGAGCAGCGCGCCGGCTCCTGCTGAGCGTCGCACTCCTGTGGCTCGCTGCCCCGGCCACGGTCGTCGCGGCGCCGCCGTCGATCACGGCGCCCTCTGCCGCGGTGATCGAGACGTCGACCGGCACGGTCGTCTACGCCAAGAACGCCGACGCCCAGCGCGGCATGGCGTCGACCACGAAGCTGATGACCGCACTGGTGGCGCTCGACGAAGCGCCGCTCTCGACCGTGTACTCCGCGACCGACTACAACGCGGCCCCCGCCGAGACGCAGATCGGGTTGCAGCCCGGCGAGAAGATGACGCTGGCCGACCTCGTGCGGGCCATGATGCTGCCGTCCGCCAACGATGCCGCACAGACGGTGGCGGTGCGGGTCGGCGGCACGAAGGCCAAGTTCGTCCGGCTGATGAACGCCAAGGCCAAAGCGCTCGGGCTGAGGCGCACCCACTTCGCGAACTCGATCGGACTCGACGCGCCCGGCCACAAGACGACGGCGCTCGAACTCGCGAAGATCGGCGTCGCCGCGCACGAGAACCCGTTCATCGCGGCGACGGTGAAGCGCAAGTCGATCTCACTCAAGGGCGGCCGCACGCTCGTGAACCGCAACCGCACGCTCGGTATGGCGCTGCCAGGCGGTGGCGTGATCAACGGCATGAAGACGGGGCACACCACGTCGGCGGGCTACTCGCTCGTGGGCTCGGCGACGCGCGGCGGCGTCTCTGTCGTGTCGGTCGTGCTCGGAGAGCCGTCGGAGGCTGCGCGCGACGCCGACACCGCCAAGCTCCTGCGCTGGGCGAGCGGCCTCTTTACTCAGCGCACACTCGTTCGCGAGCGCCAGCGGGTGACGACCGTGCCGGTCATCGACGGCAAAGAGGAGACGGTGCAGGCAGTGGCCAAGACGGCCGTGCGCAAGATCGTCCCGCGCGGCGCCAAGGTCGAGCTCGTCCCGGCGTCGATGTCGCCCGGCGTCGAGGCGCCGGTCGCCGCTGGCGTGGTCGTGGGGACGGCCAAGGTCATGGTCAACGGCAAACAGGTCGATGCCGTCCCCCTCGTCACGCGCACCGCCGTCGAGCGCGAGAGCGTGTTCGCGGCCATCGCCGACTGGTTCGGCGAGCACTGGATGGGGGCGCTCGTCGCCCTGCTGCTCGTGTTGGGCGGTACGCTCACCCTGCTCAAGGCCCGTCAGGCCCGTCCCGAACCTCCTCGTCGCCGCCCGCCGGTCGCCTCAGAGCCCTCGGTGCCGCCCCGCGAGCGGACGCCCGTTCCATGATCATCACGGTCACACTCAACGCCGCGATCGACAAGACGTTGATCGTGCCCAACTTCCAGCCCGGCCGCCGTCATCGCACGGTCGAGCAGGGCACGCTGCCGGGCGGTAAGGGCGTCAACGTCGCGCGGACGCTCAAGCGACTCGGGGTGCCCGTGATCGCCACCGGTTTCCAGGGCGGACCGACCGGCACCCGCATCGTCGAAGCGCTCACGGCCGAACAGGTGCTCTCGGACTTCGTCCGCATCCGCGAGGAGTCCCGCACCAACACCGCCCTGCTGGATCCGACGAACGGAATCCAGACCGAGATCAACGAGCGCGGTCCGCAGGTGTCGGAAGCGGAGGTCGAGCTCTTCCGCGACAAGCTGCTCTACCTCGCCTCGGGCGCCGCGATCGTCGTTTTCGCCGGCTCGCTGCCGCGGGGCGTGGAGCCGACGCTCTACGGCGACCTCGTGCGCGAGCTGCGGTCTACGGGCGTCACGGTCGCGGTCGACGCCGAGGGCGAGGTACTGAACCACGCCGTGCGGTCCGGCCCGGCGATCATCTCGCCGAACCGGCGCGAAGCCGAAGAGCTGGTCGGCTACGAATTCTCGGGCGACGCCGACGACGAGCTGATGGACGCGCTGGGCGCGGTGCAGCAGCTCGGGCCGCGCGAAGCGCTGATCACGCTGCCCGACGGCTGCGCAGCGGCCCTCAAGGACGGCCCCGGGACGAAGATCCAACGTGCTCGCATCCCGCAGCGCGAGGCAGTCGCCCCGATCGGCGCCGGCGACGCGTTCTTGGCGGGCTTCGTCGCGGCGCGCTACCAAGGTCGCTCCGATGCGGACGCCCTGCGGTACGCCGTGGCCTGTGGTGCAGACTCCACGCAGCGCCTCGGCGCCGGCGTCGTCGACGCGGGGGAGGTGGCCCGGCTGTCGGAGATGGTCGAGGTCGCCGAGCTCCAGGTCGACGACTCAGCCGCCGCCTAACTCGCCTTTTTCCTGCTCTTGGCGCAGTCGCGGTCACGGGCCGTGAACGGCGTCACAGACCAGAAACTCGGGCCGATCAGCCCGCCGCCCACGTTGCTAGAGTCGTGGATTCCCGGTACTGGTCGCTGGCCCTCTCAGGCAGCACCGGCACCAGCCCGTTCGTTCATCCCGCCGCCCCGCTGATCGGGGCAGTTCGACCACCCTGAGGCTGCACCACGCATGGAGATTGAGATCGGTCGAGGCAAGAAGGCGCGACGCGCCTATGGGTTCGACGACATCGCCATCGTTCCTTCCCGCCGGACCCGCGACCCCGACGATGTCGACATCTCGTGGAAGCTCGGCGACTACCGCTTCGAGCTGCCGCTGCTCGGTTCCGCGATGGACGGCGTCATCTCGCCGCGCACCGCAGGCATCATCGGCAAGCTCGGCGGCTTGGCCGTGCTCAACCTCGAGGGCATCTTCACGCGTTACGAAGACGCCGACGAGCAGCTCGAGCGCATCTCCAAGCTGCCCAAGGACGAGGCTACCCGGGAGATGCAGCGCATCTACCAGGAGCCGATCAAGCCGCACCTGATCCCGCAGCGGATCAAGGAGATCAAGGAGCAGGGCGTCGTGGTGGCGGCCTCGCTCACGCCGCAGCGCGTGGCTGAGCACTACGAGGCCGCGCTTGACGCCGGTCTCGACATCCTCGTGATCCAGGGCACCGTCGTCTCCGCCGAGCACGTCTCCGAAGACGAGTCGCGTCCGCCGCTCAACCTCAAGCAGTTCATCCGCGAGGTCGGCATCCCCGTCGTCGTCGGCGGCTGCGCCAGCTACCACGCTGGGCTGCACCTCATGCGCACCGGCGCGGCCGGCGTGCTCGTCGGTGTCGGCCCGGGCGCAGCGTGCACCACGCGCGGCGTGCTCGGCCTCGGCGTTCCGCAGGCCACGGCCATCGCCGACGTCGCAGCGGCCCGTCTGCAGCACATGCTCGAAACCGGCGACTACGTGCAGGTGATCGCCGACGGCGGTATGCGCACCGGCGGCGACGTGTCGAAGGCCTTTGCCTGCGGCGCCGACGCCGTGATGATCGGCTCGCCGCTCGCCCGTGCGCATGAGGCGCCCGGCCGCGGCTACCACTGGGGCATGGCGACCTTCCACCCGGACCTTCCGCGTGGCGCCCGCGTGCAGACCGTCCAGAACGGCACCCTCGCCGAGATTCTCACCGGTCCGGCCCACGAGAACGACGGCACCTTCAACCTGATGGGTGCCCTGCGCACCTCGATGGCGACGACCGGCTACAAGGACATCGCGGAATTCCACCGCGCCGAGGTCATGGTTGCGCCGTCGCTGCAGACCGAAGGCAAGCTCCTCCAGTCGACGCAGGGCGTCGGCATGGGCGCTCGCGGCGGAAAGTAGCCCACACGTGACGAGCCCCACCGAGGCCCCCGAGACCACCGCGGAGGGGCCCGTGACGGCCGCGCATGAGCGCGTCGTCGTCCTCGACTTCGGCGGTCAGTATTCCCAGCTCATCGCACGCCGCGTGCGCGAGCTGGGCGCGTACTCCGAGCTGATCCCGGCGCATGTCGGGGTCGAGCAGGTCACCAAGAACCCGCCGCAGGCCATCATCCTGTCTGGCGGGCCCGCCTCGGTCTACGCGCCGGGGGCTCCCGAGCTCGACACTGCGCTGCTCGAGCTCGGGGTCCCGGTGCTGGGCATCTGTTACGGCATGCAGCTCCTCGCGCACGCCCTCGGCGGTCGCGTCGAAGCCGCCGACGTCGGCGAGTACGGCCGGTCAGAGCTCACTGTCAACACCGGCGGAAAGCTCCTTGCCGGCCTGCCCGACGAGCAGCCGGTGTGGATGAGCCACCGCGACACCGTCTACGAGGCGCCGCCCGGGTTCACCGCGCTCGCCTCGTCGACGAGTTCGCCGGTTGCCGCCCTCGAAAGCGTCGAGCGCGGCATCTACGGCATCCAGTACCACCCGGAGGTCGTGCACACCCCGCACGGCCAGGCCGTGCTGCGCCGCTTCCTCCAAGACATCGCGGGCCTGTCGCTCACGTGGTCGGCCGCCAACATCGTCGACGACCAGGTGCGCCGCATTCGCGAACAGGTCGGCGACAAACACGTCATCTGCGGCCTCTCTGGCGGCGTCGACTCCTCCGTTGCCGCCGTGCTCGTCCACAAAGCCATCGGCGATCAGCTCACCTGCGTCTTCGTCGACCACGGGCTGATGCGCAACAACGAGGGCGAGCAGGTCATCAAGGCCTTCCGCGACCAGTACCACATCCCTCTCGTCGCCGTCGACGCCGAAGACCGCTTCCTCGCGAAGCTCGCCGGCACGACCGACCCTGAGACGAAGCGCAAGATCATCGGCGGCGAGTTCATCCGCGTCTTCGAAGAAGAGGCGCGCAAACTCGGCGAAGTCGACTTCCTGGTCCAGGGCACCCTCTACTCCGACGTGATCGAATCCGGCGGCGGCCCAGGCTCATCCACGATCAAGAGCCACCACAACGTGGGCGGGCTCCCCGACGACCTGCAGTTCGAGCTCGTCGAGCCGCTCCGCACCCTCTTCAAGGACGAAGTCCGCGCCGTCGGTCTCGAACTCGGTCTCCCCGAGCGGCTCGTCTGGCGCCAGCCGTTCCCCGGCCCCGGCCTCGGCATCCGCATCGTCGGCCAAGAAGTCACCAAAGAACGCCTCGACATCCTCCGTAACGCCGACGCGATCCTCCAAGAAGAGATCCGCGCCGCCGACCTCTACCGCGAGCTCTGGCAGTCGTTCTGCGTCCTCCCGGGCATCCGCACCGTCGGCGTCCAAGGCGACGAACGCACCTACGGCTACGCCGTCGGCATCCGCGCCGTCACCTCCGACGACGCCATGACCGCCGACTGGGCCCGCCTGCCCTACGACCTCCTCGAACGCGTCGCCGCCCGCATGATGGGCGAGCTCCGCGACGTCAACCGGGTCCTGCTCGACATCACGAGCAAGCCCCCGGGGACCATCGAGTGGGAGTAAGCGGATTGCGTGTGCGCGAAGCTCGCTTGCGGGCAGTAAGAGCCGCGGGGCGTTAGCCCCTGCGGGATCCCGCAAGATTCCCGCTCCAGCGGGATTTCGTGCACACATCGTCGCGGCCGTGCGCAAGTCTGGGCGCATGGCCGACAACAACGCAAGCGCGCCAGCCGAAGAGCGGTGGCTTCCAGCCCGGTTGATTCCAACCGGTGGGATCAAGGGGCAGCAGGAGCAAGAGTCTCGAGCGACCAGCGTCCTCCTCGCGGTCCTCAAAGCGGTGCCCGAGTTCGCGAACGCGCTCCTGAAACCGCTTGGAGCACCAAAAGGCCAGCTCCGCACCTACGTCGAGGTCCCGCTGAAAGACGCCGACGGCAAAGTGCACCGACCCGACGGCGCCATCGTCATCGAGCGCGGCAAGACCCGCTGGGCCTGCCTCGTCGAAGTCAAGACCGGCGATAGCGAACTCACGACCGAGCAGGTCACCCGCTACGTCGACATGGCCAAGCGCCACGGGTTCAACGCCGTGGTCACCATCAGCTCGACGATCACCGCCTCGGTCGACGAGCTGCCTTACGCCGTGCACGGTGCAAAGCTCCGCAGTACCGCGGTGAAGCACCTCTCGTGGTGGCGGGTGATCACCGAAGCCGTCATGCAAGAGCGTCATCGAGGCGTCGCTGATCCCGATCAGCAGTGGATTCTCAGCGAGCTGATCGCCTACCTGCAACACCCGGCGTCGGGAGCAGCCGGCTTCCGCGATATGGGTGCGAAGTGGACGACCGCGCGCGACGCAGCGCACCAAGGGACGCTGCGGCCTGCAGACCCCGCAGCCAAGGAGCTCTGCGTCCAGTTCGACCGGCTGTCGGACTCGCTCACGCTGAGCCTCGCGCAGGAACTCGGCGTCGGCGTCCGGGTCGTTCGCCCGCGTAAAGCGACCGCGGATGAGCGGCTCGCTGCAGCGCTCGCTCGCCTCGTCGACGCGGGCTGCCTCGAAGCCGCGATCCGCATTGACGATACTGCCGGGGACCTCGCCCTCTGCGCCGACCTGCGCACGAGACGAGTCGCCGCCCGCTCGGCCATCCCGGCGCCAGAAGAGGCCAAGCCGCTTACCCGCATCAAGTGGCTCATCCGCCAGCTCGACGACGCTCCCGCCGACCTCCGCATCGAAGTCGCCTTTCGCGGCGCCGCCGAGACGACGTCGGAACTGCTGAGCGTCGCCCGCACCGAGCCCGAGCGGCTCCTCTCTCCAACCGACCCCAAGCGGGAGCCCAAGAGCTTTGTGCTCGAGCTGACGCGGCCGATGGGCGCCAAGCGCGGTCGCGGCAAAGGCTCGTTCGTGACGGAGACGGAGCGGCTCGTCAACGAGTTCTACGGCGTCGTGCTGCAGCACCTCACCGAATGGCGACCGAAGGCCCCGAAGCTCCGCGAGCCGGAGCCGGTCGCGGCGCCGACTCCCGATGCCGCGGCCGACCCCGAGAAGGTCTGGGCGGCAATCGACGAAGACACGGCGCTCAGCGACCTCGAGAAGTACCGGCTCAAGATCAAACACATGGACGAGCAAGAGCGCGCCGGAGCAGGCGCCGCCTGACGGGCCGCCGTCAGCGCCAGTGACCCGGCCGCTCGAGCGCCGCAGGCAGCTTCGTCGTCGCGTCGCCTTTGGCGGCGTTGAGCTGCGTCTGCGTGAGAAACAGCGAATCGGTCAGGTCGGCGCCGCTGAGATCCGCGTCGCGCAGGTCGGCGCCGATCAGGTCGGCCACGCGCAGGTCGGCGCGTGAGAGGTTGGCGGCGATCAGGTAGGCCCCGCGCAGGTCGGCGCCGCGGAAGTCGGCGCCGCGCAGGTCCTTGCCGATGAAGTCCGGGCCGCGGCCGGGCTTCTTGCCGGCGCGGGTGCGATCGCGCCGGAACGACGCGATCGCGTCCTCGCGCACGAGCAGACTGGCCTCGCGCAGGAGGTCGCTTAGCGGCTCGCGGTGCGCCTCCACGTCGAGCGCGAGCAGGTCCTCGGGAGGCAGCTGCGTCAGCCGCTCGGTGTCGTCGAACGCCGACTGCAAAGCGGCGGCGATCAGCTTGGTCGCCGGACGCTCAAGCGCCTCAGCGAGGTACCAGAGCAGCTCATGCAGGACCCGCTGGACCGAATAGGCCTCGAACATCGGATACGCGATCTCGCGGTCCTCGCGCCATGAGACGCCCTCGAAGGTGACCTGCGAGGTCCGCTGGCCGGCACCGAAGCACTCGTAGACCGTGCAGCCGCGAAAGCCACGGTCGCGCAGCGACGCGTGGATGCGGCAGCTGAAGTCGTCCTGCAGGTTCGGGCAAGGTTCCCCGTAGGACTTGTCGATCGCGAAGTCCGACGTCTTGGCGAACGGCAGCGCCACGCAGCACAGGCCGAAACACTGGCTGCAGTCGGCCTTGAGATCAGCGCGGCGGTCGGCGGGCACGGGGCCCGAGAGTAGTGGCCTACCGGCTGGCGGGCACGGCGGCCGTGCCGGCGGCCCACGCCTTCAGCGTGGGCAGCGGGTCGATCGGCGAGCCAGCTGCGCCGCCGAGGCCCTGCCAGGTGCCGTTCCACAGCTCGAAGTGCAGGTGGCAGCCGTCGGCTCGCCCGGTGTCGCCGACCTCGCCGATCTGCTGGCCGGCGGCCACGTCGGCGCCCTTCTCCACCATCGCGGGGGCGCGCAAGTGCATGTAGGCCTCGTCGCGGTCGGCTCCGACGACGTCGATCACGACGTAGTTGCCGGCGCGTGCGTGGAACTCCTTGTAGAGCACCTTGCCGCCCTCGGCGGCAACGAGCGGCGTGCCGCACTTGGCGAACACGTCGTGGCCTTTGTGGTCGCGGCCGCCGCCATAGGCCGCCGTGCCCGTGCCGAACTTGTAGGAGCCGCGAATCGGGAAAAACGGGCCGTTGCCCGGCAGCGGCGCGAGCGCAGCGACCGGCGCGGGGAGGACGACCTTGTCTTCGCTGGCTTTGGAGCGCGCGCCGGGATCCAGCTCAAAGGCGACCGGACCGGACTTGGCACGCTTCGGCAGCAGCGCGGTGATCAGCTTGCCGCTCCTCGACTTGACGACCCGCACCTTGGCGAGCACGTCGTCTTCGGCCCCGGCGCCGCCGAGGTACACGACCCGCTTGCCTTTCGCGAGGAGCGGGCCCTGGAAGCGCAGCGTGGAGCCCGCGGAGGCGTTCTCGATCGACGAGCAGCCCTTGAGACAGCTGATCTTGCGGACCACCATCTCGCGCGCGCGGTCCTGCGCGGACGGGTTGAGCGTGACGCCGCCCCCGCTCTTGGCGAGCGCTCCTGGGGCAGCGCCGAGTCCGGACGTGATCGCCAGGGCGAGGACGCCGCTGGCACGCCCGAGCCGCCTACGGGCCGGTGGCGCACCAAAGTTCGCGGGGGCTGTCGACGGACGAGTCGGCAAGGAAGGGCTCCTCAGCGCGGCGCGTGGGGGACGTGCAGCGCTTGCCGGCAACCCTATCGAGAAGGGGGTGAACGCGGAAGTGACTCGGATCTCGTAGACTGCTCGATTCAGCGCGGCCGCTGCAAGCGTCCGGCCGCGCCCTTTTTTCTCATGAAGACTTACGTCGCCAATCCGAACGATCGCACCCGCGATTGGGTACTGATTGACGCATCGGGCCTCACGCTCGGTCGCCTCTCTACCCAGATCGCCGAAATCCTCCGCGGGAAGCGCAAGCCCGAGTACACCCCGCACGTCGATACCGGCGACTTCGTCGTTGTGATCAACGCCGAGAAGATCGCGGTCACCGGCAACAAGCGCGAAGCCAAGCAGTACTACCGGCACTCGGGCTACCCGGGTGGCCTGAAGTCGCGCACCCTCGAGGAGATGCTCGAGCGTCGCCCCGAAGAGGTCCTCCGCATCGCCGTCAAGGGCATGCTTCCCAAGAATCGTCTGGCGCGCAAGCAGCTCACCAAGCTCAAGGTGTACGCCGGTACCGACCATCCGCACGAGGCTCAGCAGCCGACGAAGCTGGAGATCAACACGTGATCGACGAAGAGACACAGCCCGAAGGCACGCCCGCAGAGGAGCCCACCACGGCTCCTGAGGCCAGCGAGACCACCGAGGCGCCCGCGGCTGAAGCCGCTGCTGAGCAGCCCGTGGCTGAGGCCGGCGAGGCCCCCGCTGCCGAAGCCGCGCCGGCTGCCGACGCTGCCACCGAGGACGACGCTGACGAAGAGGTCGACGAGACCCCGCGCGTCAAGCCCGCCATCCCCGGCGCTGACCTTGAAGTCGACATCGTCGAGGAGGGCGCTGACCCGTTCTCGGGCGAGTCCGACGAAGACGAGGACGGCTCGTCCGAGGACGACGACGAGATCGACCACGGTCCGATCACGACGAACATCGAGCTCGCTGCCGACGCGCGTTACCGGGCAACCGGCAAGCGCAAGACGGCTGTCGCTCGCGTCACGCTCAAGCCGGGCACCGGCAAGTACACGATCAACGGCAAGGACGTTGACGTCTACTTCCCGCGCGCCACGCTGCAGCGCGTTCTTCGCCAGCCGCTCGAGGTCGTCGCCCTCGACGAGAAGGTCGACGTCGTCGCTGCCATCCACGGTGGTGGCGTTGCCGCTCAGGCCGGCGCACTGCGCCACGGCATCTCCCGCGCGATCCTCGAGGCCGACCCCTCGCTTCGTACGGAGCTCAAGCGCCGTGGCTTCCTCACGCGTGACGCGCGCGTGAAGGAGCGTAAGAAGGCCGGCCTCAAGAAGGCCCGCAAGCGCCCGCAGTTCAGCAAGCGCTAGCAATCAACCCTTCCGGAGTCATGGCCGAACGTCGGCTGTTTGGCACGGATGGAGTCCGCGGAGTTGCGGGCGAGGTGCTCACCGCCTCGCTCGCGCTTTCGCTGGGCCGTGCCGTCACCCAGGAGCTTGGCGCTCGGCGCATGCTCGTCCTGCGCGACACCCGTCGATCAGGACCGATGCTGGAGGCGGCGCTCGCGGCCGGCGCCTCGAGCGTCGGCGCCACCGTTCTGCTCGGCGGCGTCCTGCCGACGCCCGCCGCACCGCTGCTGACGATCAACCACGGCTTCGATGTGGCCGCGGTGATCTCGGCCTCGCACAACCCGTACGAGGACAACGGCATCAAGTTCTTCGGCGCCGACGGCCACAAGCTGGGCGACGCGACCGAAGCCCGCATCGAAGCCCGCATGGCGTCTGACGCCGGAACCGGCGCGCCGCACGGCGACATCGGCCGCCTCATCGGCGCGGGCGAGGACTACCTCCGCGCCCTGACGGACCGGTTCGGCGGGCTCGACCTCTCCGGGGTCAAGGTCGCGCTCGATTGCGCTCACGGGGCGACGTACAAGACCGCTCCCGAGATCTTCCGACGGCTCGGTGCCGACGTGACCGCGACCGCGATCACGCCCGACGGCGAGAACATCAACGCCGGCGTCGGCTCCACGCACCTCGAGCCGCTGATCGCGCTCATGCGCGAAGGCAACCACGACATCGGCTTCGCGTTCGACGGCGACGGCGACCGCGTCCTCGCGGTCGACAAGAGCGGCTCGGTCGTTGACGGCGACGAGCTGATCGCGCTGATCGCGCGCCACCTCGACCGCACCGGCGAGCTCGGTGGCGGCGTCGCCGTCACGGTGATGACGAACTTCGGCTTCCACCGCGCGATGCAGCAGCAGGGCGTCGAGGTGGAGGTCACCGGCGTCGGCGACCGCTACGTCCTCGAGGCGCTCCGAGAAAAGCAGTGGCGCCTCGGCGGTGAGCAGTCCGGTCACATCATCGACCTCGGGTTCTGTCCCTCCGGCGACGGCATCGCCAGCGCGCTGCTCGTGCTCGAAGCGCTCGCCGGCCACGACCTGACCGACCGCGACGGCATGACGAAGATGCCCCAGCTGCTCGTGAACGTTCCGGTGCCGGATCGAGATGCGGCGCTGCAGGACGAGTCGGTCCTGGCGGCAAGGGACGACGTCGCGCTGGAACTCGGCAACGACGGCCGGATACTGCTGCGAGCCAGCGGCACCGAGCAGCTGGTCCGCGTCATGGTCGAGGCGCCGAGCCAGGAGCTCGCCGTCACGCTGTGTGAGCGAGTGGCCGACCGCGTCCGCGCACTCACCTAGAGTCCGAGCCTGAGCATGTGCGGAATCGTTGGATATCTCGGCCCTCGCGACCTTGAAGAGGTCCTCCTGCAGGGCCTACAGCGGCTTGAGTACCGCGGCTACGACTCAGCGGGCGTCTCAGCCATCAACGGCAGCGGCGTCGCCGCGGTGCGCGCGGTTGGCAACCTTGCCAACCTGCGAGCCGCCGTCGAGGCGCGCGGCGGTCTGCACGGCTCCTCCAACGGCGACGGCGCACACACCGGCATCGGCCACACCCGCTGGGCCACGCACGGTCGAGTCACGGAGGCCAACGCCCACCCGCACTTCGACACCGCCGACCGGATCCACATCGTGGTCAACGGGATCGTCGAGAACTTCGCGATCCTGCGCGAGCGCCTCGTCGCAGGCGGCGCCACCTTCACGTCGGAGACCGACGCCGAAGTCATCGCGCACCTGATCGCCTCCTACGGCGACAAGGACCTGCTCGACGCCGTCACGGCCGCGGTCGCCGAGCTTGAAGGCCACTACGCCTTCGTCGCGATGTCGGCGAGCGAGCCGGGCCGTCTCGTCGCCTACCGCAAGGAGTGCCCGCTCGTCATCGGCCAGGGCGAAGGCGAGATCTTCATCGGCTCCGCGATTCCGGCCTTCCTCCAGTACACGCGCCAGGTGATCGACATCAACGACGGCGAGATCGTCGAGCTTCGCACGAGCGGCGCCACGATCCACACGGCCGAGGGCTCGGCGTCGCGTGAGGCCTACGAGGTCGACTGGGACGAGGAGACTGCCGAGAAGGGCGGCTACGACACCTTCATGCTGAAGGAGATCCACGAGCAGGCCGACGCGGTCGCCGAGACGCTCGCTGATCGCCTTTGGCAAGACGACGCCGTCGACTTCGGCCAGGACTTCGACCTCGGCCCGCTGCGTGACGCTACGCGGATCGTGATCGTCGCCTGCGGCACGTCGTACCACGCCGGCATGCTCGGCCGGTACCTGATCGAGTCCTACGCGCGGGTGCCCGTCGACGTCGAAGTCGCCTCGGAGTACCGCTACCGCGAGCCGGTGCTGCGTCCGAGCGACGTGGTCATCGGGATCACCCAGTCCGGCGAGACCGCCGACACGCTGGCCGCGATGCGCGTCGCCCGCGAGTCGGGGGCGACCGTGCTGGCCGTCACCAACGTGATGGGTTCACAAGCGACCCGCGACGCCGACGGTGTGCTCTACACGCGCGCCGGCCTCGAGATCGGCGTCGCCGCGACGAAGACGTTCCTCTGCCAGCTGGCGGTGATGTACCTGCTGGCCCTGAAGCTCGCTGAGCTGCGCGACACCATGCCCGTCGCACGCCGCCGCGAGCTGATCGCCGAGCTCAAAGCGGTCCCGCGCGCCATCAACGAGCTGCTCGAAGGCTCCGCCGCGTCGATCGCGCGCGCCGCCGACGTCCACCACAGCGCCGACTTCTTCCTCTACCTCGGCCGCCACGTCGGCCTGCCGATCGCCCTCGAAGGTGCGCTGAAGCTCAAAGAGGTCTCGTACATCGCCACCGATGCGTACGCGGCTGGCGAGATGAAGCACGGTCCGATCGCGCTGCTCGACGAGCAGACGCCCGTGGTCGTCGTCGCGACCAACTCGCCGGTGCGCGAGAAGGTCATCTCGAACATCCAAGAGGTCCGCGCGCGCGGCGCCCACGTGTTGGCCGTCGTCACCGCCGGCGACGAGGCGGCAATGGCGGAGCACACCGACGAGACCTTCCCGATCCCGCTCACCGACTGGACGATCCAGCCGCTGCTCGCCGTGATCCCGCTACAGCTGCTCGCCTACGAAATCGCGGTCCGCCGTGGGCTCAACGTCGACCAGCCGCGCAACCTCGCCAAGACCGTCACGGTCGAATAGCGGCGGCGCGGGCGACGGCGCGATGACCACGTCCGGACCGCCAGCGACCGTGCCCCCGGCCGACGCCGCGTGGGCGCAGCCCACCTGGGCCACCGACCTGCTCCTGCCGACCGAGCTCGGCGCAAGCGACCGCTGGGCGATCGAGACGCTCGGCATCCCCGGCATCGACCTGATGGAGCGCGCCGGCGCGGCGCTCGCCGACGCCGCGCTCCGGCTGCTGCCACCCGGCCCGATCGCCGTGCTCTGCGGCCCCGGCAACAACGGGGGCGACGGCCTGATTGCCGGGCGGCTGCTGCACCAAGCCGGACGCGAGGTGCGGGTGCTGCTCAGCAAGGACGCCGCCGCGTTCACCGGCGATGCCGCGCTTGCCCGAGACCGCTGCACGCCGCCGCCTGCGCTCTACGAACCGGCGGCCCTCGACGGTGTCACGGGCGTCATCGACGCGCTGCTTGGTACGGGCGCCACCGGAGCGCCGCGGGGCGTCGTGCAGGAAGCGATCCGCGAGGTCACGCGTCGCGGTCTGCCGGTCGTGGCCTGCGATCTGCCGAGCGGCATCGACGCGGCGACGGGCGAAGTCCCCGGCGCAGCGTTCGCGGCCGTGGCCACCGTGACCTTCCATCGCGCGTCGCCAGGCCACTGGCTTCGGCCCGCCAAAGGCAAGGTCGGGAGGCTCATCGTCGCCGACATCGGGATCCCGGGCGACGGAGCACCGATCCAGCCGCAGCACGGGCTGATCCGCTCCGCGATCGCGCGTGCGCTGCCGACCCGCGACGCCAACGCGCACAAGTACGCCGCGGGCGCCGTGGTCGTGGTCGCCGGAGGCCGCCGGTACCCCGGAGCCGGTGTGCTCGCCGTGCGCGGGGCCCAGCGCGGCGGCGCCGGCTACGTCACCGCGATGGTCTCGGCCGAGGCCGCGCCGCTCGTGCGAGGCGCATCGCCCGAGGCGATCGTGCAGGTATGGCCCGACCACCTCGTGGAAGACCGCGTGACGGACCTGCTGTCGGCCCGAGCCGACGCCGTGGTGGTTGGCCCCGGCCTCGGCGACGACCAACACGCGCCAGCGCTCATTCACGCCGCGCTCGCAACCGACCGGCCGATCGTGCTCGACGCCGACGGTCTGGCCCCGTACGCGGGGGAACCGGAACGTCTCCGCCGGGCGGCCCCGCTCATCATCACGCCGCACGCCGGCGAACTCGGCAAGCTCCTTGGGCGCTCGTCGGCTGAGGTCTCGGCACAGCGCCTGGCCGCGGCTCGCGAAGCGGCCGAGCGCAGCAACGCGATCGTCGTACTCAAGGGCGACGACACCGTGCTGGCCCATCCTGCCGGCGCGGCAGCGGTCAACGGCCTCGCCGCGCCAGCACTGGCCACCGCCGGCACCGGCGACGTGCTCGCGGGCCTGACCGGCGCGCTCCTCGGCTCGGGCGCGTCGCCATGGCTCGCGGCCTGCGCT